>CAMTOM010000278.1 GCA_947074125.1 uncultured Desulfovibrionaceae bacterium | reverse complement strand
GACAATGCACAGACCGAACCTCCCATGCCACACAAGCTCAACCAGCCTGCTCCCCCCGAGAATACTGCTACCCGTGATGAAATAATCACGGAACTACAACGCACAGCTCAGGCAACTACAGAATCTCCAAGAGAAATGCCTGCCACGCCACAGCAAAACAGTACACCCGAAGCCCCTGCCACCCCCCAGCAGGAGCACACTCTCCAGCGTACTCCTGTAAGCAGTAATACGAATATACAGAGTACAGGCGCAACAGAACAGGTGTCTCGTCCCGCAAATGTTCCCTCATCTCCACCATCCACCACACAAGCACAATGAGCTCTATAAACGTACTCTATTTACAGGTTTAGCGTGAATATATCCAAACTCTTCATTCTCCGTCCTATTGCGACTTCTTTGCTCATGGTAGCGCTTTTCCTTTCCGGCCTCATGGCATATCGCTACCTGCCCATCGCGGCCTTGCCCCAAATTGACTATCCCACCATACAGGTCATGACACTTTACCCTGGCGCAAGCCCAGAAGTCATGGCCAATGTGGTGACATCTCCATTAGAAAAGCAGTTTGGCTCCATCTCAGGCCTGACACAGCTTTCTTCTGTCAGCTCTGGGGGCGCGTCTGTCATTACCATGCAGTTTGACCTGAGTGTCTCACTGGACATCGCCGAACAGGAAGTACAGGCAGCCATCAATGCCGCGACGACCCTACTCCCCAAAGATTTGCCCTCGCCCCCTGTATACAGCAAGGTCAACCCCGCTGACCCGCCTATCCTCACTCTGGCTATTACCAGCCGTTCCATGCCGCTCACAGAGCTGGAAGATCTGGTTGATACCCGTCTTGCCCAGAAAATTTCGCAGATTTCCGGTGTTGGTCTGGTCACATTGAGTGGAGGACAACGTCCGGCAGTTCGCATTCAGGCCAATCCCAAAGCATTGGCTTCCTATGGCCTGACGCTGAATTCCATACGCCAAAGTATTTCCGATGCCAATGTGAATGGAGCCAAAGGCAGTTTCGATGGTCCGGCACAGGCAAGCAGTATTGACGCCAACGATCAGCTTACTTCCGCAGAACAGTACGCAAACATTGTTATTGGCTATCAAAATGCCGCTCCTCTACGCCTTAAAGATATTGCCACCGTTACCGACGGTACAGAAAATGCCCTTCTTGCTGCCTATGTAAGCTCACCCCCTTCACAGGATGGCAACAGAAGAATGGAGCAAGCTATTCTTCTCTCTGTACAGCGTCAGCCTGGTGCCAATGTTATCAAAGTTGCCGATGGCATTATTGATATAATGCCACAACTACAATCAGCACTTCCAGGCAATGTAAATGTCCGCATTATCACAGACAGAACAGTCACAATTCGCGCCACAGTACATGATGTACAGTTGGAACTTTTGCTGGCTGTCATCCTCGTTATTGGTGTTATCTGGCTTTTCCTGCGCAACGCTTCAGCAACGCTGATACCTGCGCTGGCAGTGCCACTCTCGCTTGTCGGCTCTCTGGGCGTTATGTATCTAGCGGGCTTTTCGCTTAATAACCTTACCCTTATGGCTTTTGTTATCGCCACAGGCTTTGTGGTGGATGATGCTATTGTGGTCATCGAAAATATTTCCCGCTATCTTGAAGAAGGATATTCTCCCCTGCAAGCATCGCTACAGGGAGCGGGGCAGATTGGCTTTACCATTATTTCTCTGACAATTTCCCTTGTGGCAGTACTCATTCCTTTATTGTTCATGAGCGATGTTGTCGGACGTCTTTTCCGTGAGTTTGCCATTACCCTATCCATCACAATTCTGCTCTCAGCCATTATCTCTCTTACACTTACCCCTATGCTCTGCGCTATTATGCTGCGCCCACAAAAAACACCGCATCCAGAAGAAAACAATGGCTTTTTTGCTTACCTGCTCAAAGGGTACGCTTTCTGCCTGGATTGGGTATTCCGGCATCAAGCGCTGACTCTCTGTATCACAGTGGGAACTCTGATATTGACTGTTGCTCTCTATATTGTTGTCCCCAAAGGCTTTTTCCCCACGCAGGACACAGGAACCATTCAGGGCATTCTCGAAGCAGAGCAAGGCTCTTCTTTCAATTCTATGGTGGCACGCCAGCAGCAGCTCGCGCAAATCCTGCTTACTGACCCTGCTGTTGCCGAAGTTTCCTGTTCCATTGGTGTTGATGGTATCAATCCCACCATGAATACCTCGCGCTTGACGATTAGCCTGAAAACGCTTTCCGAGCGTGATGCCCGTGCTCCTGAAATTACCAAACGTCTCATGCACATGACCCAGCGCCTCCCGGGAATTAAGGTTTACCTTCAACCTGTGCAGGATCTCACTATTGAAGACCGTATCAGCCGCACTCAATACCAATTTACTCTGGAAGCCATTACCCACGCCGACTTACAGGAGTGGACACCTCGTCTGGCACAGGCGCTGGCAGCTCGTCCTGAAATAGCTGAAGTCGCACATGACCTGCAAGACAAAGGAAAAATGGCGTATGTGCAGATTAACCGCGATACCGCTGCCCGTCTTGGCATCAGTATTTCTGATGTGAATACCGCCTTGTATGACGCTCTGGGGCAACGCCTGATTTCCACCATTTATACACAGACAAACCAATACAAAGTTGTACTGGAAATAGCACCACAATTCCGCGCAGAACCCACTGCACTGGAAAATATCTATGTCTCCAGCAGTGGGGGTACCCCTGTGCCCATGAGCGCTTTTGCTCGAATTGAGGAGCGCCCAACCATGCTCTCTGTCAATCGACAAAGCCAGTTTCCTGCCAGTACCATTTCCTTTAATGTCGCTGATGGCTACTCACTTGGTGCGGCAACAACTGCCCTGGAAGAAGCCATTGCTCTCCAGAACCCTCCTGCCTCATTACGCATTACCCTTCAGGGAGCCGCCAAAGCCTTTCAGGGCGCTGCGCAAAATCAGGTATGGCTTATTCTGGCTGCTATTATCCCCCTGTATATTGTTCTTGGGGTACTCTACGAAAGCTATATTCACCCCCTCACCATTCTTTCAACTTTGCCTTCCGCAGGGGTCGGCGCATTACTGGGTCTTATGGCACTGCAAATGGAT
>CAMTOM010000277.1 GCA_947074125.1 uncultured Desulfovibrionaceae bacterium | reverse complement strand
GGCGCGGACTTGTTGGTGATTGCTTCCGGCGGTGTGATGTTGAGGCACGCTCGGGCTAGTTGCACGAAGGCGCGTACGATGCAATTATTCGTGCCGAGGCCGGATTGAAACGCCTGGAGGTTCGTGCCGCCTGTATGGAATCTTTGGAAGCACCCCATTTTCTTCCTGCCGTGGGTCAGGGAGCGCTCGGTATCGAATGCCGAACTGACCGAAAAGATATTCTTGAGCTGCTGGCACCTATGGAACACGCCCCCACACGTTCTTGCGTCACTGCAGAGCGCGCTTTTCTCCGTCGTCTTGAGGGGGGCTGTCAGGTTCCCATTGCCGGCTATGCCTATTTGCATAATAACACCATTATACTGGAAGGGCTTGTGGGTGAAATTGACGGTAGCCGTATCCTGCGCACCCAATGTTCCGGGGAAGCGCATAATGCGAAACTGCTGGGACAGGAACTGGCCGACAGCCTCCTGCAAATGGGCGCGGACAAGATTCTTGCCCGCCTTTATCAACAGGAACACTAATACAGCGCACATTGTTCGCGGCAGCTATTATCCATAGAAAAGCACTTTACTTCTGATAACTTCTGACCACATCTTTTATTATGAAAAAAATGCGTCCTCTTTCCGTTTCACAACTGCATACCACACTGCCCCCCGACCGTATCCCCTGGGAGGACAGCACTGCCATCCCTCGCGGCAATGGAAGGAGCAACTATAAAAATATTTTGCAACCACGTGCCATAGAAGCACTGGAGCTTGCGCTGCATATCAACGCACCTGGGTATAATGTGTTTATTTCAGGCGAGCACAATCTCGGCCGCTCCTATATGCTGCAAGAATTTCTGCGTCCTCTGGCCCGCAAAGCCCAGACGCCACCAGACCTTGTGTATGTGAATAACTTCAGCGACCCAGACAAACCCCGCCTTCTTGTTCTGCCTCCAGGGCAGGGACAAAAACTCAAGGTAGCGCTCAGTACAGCACTTCAGAAAATCCGCAAGGAAATGCCCGGACGTTTTGAAGCCACTCCCTATGTACGGCAGCGCAGTCACATCCTCAACAAATTTCAGGATGCCCGCTCAAACCTCCTCACAAAAATGAACTCCGTAGCCGGTACCAAAGGTTTTCATCTTGATATGGATGAGAACAGTGCCCTCACCCTGTATCCAGTACTTGAAGGCAAGCGTTTAAGCGAAGAAGAATTTGAACGCCTCGACACGACAGTACGTCAGGATATCAAGCGTAAAGGCGACAGCCTGCTCCATGCCATGACAACTCTTATGCGTCAGCTCTCACGAGTTGAGCAGGATTTTCGGGAAGATGAGCGTTCTCTGGAAAAAGATGTCATCCGGCAGTTGCTGGATACTATTCTGACACCAGCTCAGGAACGTATCCTGAAAAACTGTCCCATCGAAGAACTGGAAGATTACTTTCGCGTGCTGCGTGAAGACATTCTCCAAAATCCAGAAGCCTTTTTGCCTCGTGAAGCTGGCAGTCACGATCCCTCTTCCAGAGAAATGCTCCTGGCAGCATCACAGAATGAAGGGGAACTGTACCGCTATGATGTCAATGTCTTTGTGGACAATTCCCAAACCGTGGGAGCTCCTATTCTTCTTGCTGATCATCCCTCCACATCCCACCTGCTGGGCTGTATTGAGCGTGAGGCAGAAATGGGCGCACTCATTACGGACTTTACGCTCATTAAAGCCGGAGCCTTGCATAAGGCAAATTACGGTTTTTTGCTTATCCGCATGGAAGATATTCTGCAACACCCCCATGCCTGGGAAGGACTGCTCCGCTCTCTGCGTTCGGGTTTTGCCCGTATTGACGACAGCGGCGACATGCCCGATAGCACAAGCAAAACAAAAGGTATTGAGCCAGATCCCCTGCCACTCAACCTCAAGGTTTTGCTGATCGGAACAGAAGACATGTATGAAGCGCTCCTGGCAACAGATGATCGCTTTAGCAAACTCTTCCGCATCAAAGCACACATGACAGAGCAGACAGAACGTAATGCCACCTGCATCCGCATTTATTTGCAGCGCATCAGCCAGATGATAGATGAGCTGCAACTGCTTCCTTTCCATAAAAGCGCTCTTGCGGGTCTTGTGGATTATGGTTCCCAGCTTGTCGAAGACCAGCGCAAGCTTTCTCTCAAGTTTCCCTTGCTGCGCGAAATGCTCGTTGAAGCTTCAGCCATGGCTGCCATGCGGGGGGTGAGTATCGTAGACAAAACCATTCTTGATGCGGCGCTTGAAGCACGCACATATCGCTTCAACCTCGTAGAAGAAGCATTCATGGAAGAATATGATCGCGAAATGATCAAGGTACGTACTTCTGGCGAGGCCGTTGGGCGCGTGAATGGGCTTTCTGTAACCGCACATGGCAACTTTGAGTTTGGTCTGCCCCATCAGATATCGTGCTCTGTCGGCGTGGGGCAGGATGGTATTATTGACCTGGAACGAGAAGCAGAGCTTGGTGGCCCCATCCATACCAAGGCAATGATGATTCTCAAGAGCTATCTGACAGATCAATTCGCACGCAAAAAGCCACTTGTTCTTTCAGCCAGTCTGTTTTTTGAACAAAGCTATGCTGGCATTGAGGGAGACTCTGCCTCTGGTGCTGAACTGGCAGCATTGATTTCTGCCATTGCCGATGTGCCTGTTCGCCTTGATATGGCTTTCACAGGGGCTGTGAGTCAGTCCGGTCAAATTATGGCTGTGGGTGGTGTGACACGTAAAATTGAAGGTTTTTTCAATGTGTGTGCGCGTCATGGCCTCACAGGCACGCAAGGCGTACTTATTCCATATGACAATGTTGTCCATCTCATGCTTTCGCGCAAAGTACAGGATGCCGTTGCGGAAGGTAAATTTGCCATATACCCGATTCAATCCATTGAAGAGGCGCTGGACTTACTCACAGGCATACCCGCCGGACGCCGCAGAAAAGATGGAACATTCACACCAGGAAGCCTGTATGACCGTGTTGACAGGCGCTTGGAAGAATTTGGTCATTATGCCAATAACGCCTTTAACAGCAGCAAACGGAACTACTGCGTCTTAACATTGTGCAATACCACAAAAATTTTTTTT
>CAMTOM010000276.1 GCA_947074125.1 uncultured Desulfovibrionaceae bacterium | reverse complement strand
AAAAACGGGGAGGGGGGAGGCCCAAAAAGGGGCGCAAGGACCCCTGCTTGTGCGGGAGTGGCAAGAAAGATAGAAAATGTTGTGGAGCTGTTTAGGTATGGCTCGTCTTGCTGTTGTACGTTCGATCCGTCATTTTTGTCGGGAATGTCAGGGAGGCTCTTCACGCGCAGTTCGCGAATGTGCAGATACTGAGTGTGCGCTTTGGGAGTGGCGTCTGCCACCAGAACATGCTTCAGAAGCATCGGCAGATTCACTTGAAAAGCCTGCTGACAGTCTTGAAGTGGCGGAAGTGGCGCCTGCGGAAGAAATTTCTTTGGCGATAGGTGAAATTTCTGCACGCAGTCGCTGTGCATTGCGTTCCATCCGGCGTCACTGTCTGGCATGTGCAGGAGAGCGGGCAGATGTGCGGACATGTCGAAGTGGGGAGCGTTGTGTTTTGTGGCAGTACCGTTTTGGGGTGCGTCCAGAAACATACAAAACCGTGCGACAGCGTTTTCTTGCTCCCCGACAGTTGAGTTTGTTTACAACTACGGATTGATAGATTGTGCAGTTTTTTTGCTGCGTTTTTGCCATTGCTTGCGGAGGTTATTATGGCAAATATATTAGAGTGGGCACATGCTTTTGCTGGACGCCTGCATGAGAATGATACCGAAAGTTTTATGGCGCGTCATAATGAAATGGCACTTCGGCTGCAAAAAGAAGCGAGTGCCGGTCATTTGCCCTATCTGACCATGCCTTACAAAGCTCGCTTGGAAGAAGAGCTGGAAGCACTAAGCCCGTGGCTATGTGGTTTCCGTCATATGCTTTTGCTGGGGATTGGAGGTTCTGCTTTGGGAGCGCGTGCGTTGCAGCGTGCTTTTGCACCAGGACAGGATGGCCCCGGGCATACGGGTCGCAGCCTCTGGATTGCGGACAATGTGTGTGGCAAAACTCTGGAAACATGGCTGGAGCGCCTTAATCCTTCTGAAACCGTTGTGGTCTGTATCAGCAAGTCAGGTGGCACAATTGAAACGCTGGCACAGTATTTTATTGTAAAGCAGTGGTTGCAGGGCGCTCTTGGGGAGAACTGGTCAGGGCACACGCTCTTGATTACAGATGCCCAAAAAGGATTTTTGCGGGAAGAGGCACAACAGTTTTCATTACGTTCCCTTGAAGTGCCTGACCATCTGGGAGGGCGCTATTCTGCATTGTCTGCTGTGGGTATGGTACCGGCAGCCTTCTTGGGAATGGACTGGCGTGGACTTTTAGACGGTGCGGCAGAAGTGGCGCGTCCTTTGTGTGAAAATCCTGCGAGTTTGAAGGATCATGCGGCGTTTCGTCTGGCATGCTGGGCAAGCGCTCTGGCGGAAAAAGGTTATAGCCAGTTGATATTTTTTTGCTACATCCCTGCATGGGCAACCCTGGGGCCTTGGTTTGCCCAGCTTTGGGCAGAAAGCCTGGGGAAGGAAGGCAAGGGAACCATGCCTTTGCCGGCTGTTGGGGTGACAGACCAGCACTCGACCAATCAGATGTTTCTGGATGGGCCACGTGATAAAGGCTGTCTTTTTCTGACCAGTGCATCTGTGCCTCAGGAACCTTTCTTTGCTTCTGATGTGCCAGCGCAGTGGAATTATCTCAGAAACAAGCCTTTCGGCAGTCTTCTTGAAGCTGAGGCTTTGGGAACCTGCATGGCACTGTCTCAATCTCAGGTGCCACTTGTGCGTATTCATATGGGAGAGTCTGCTGAAAAAGAAGCTGGTGCTCTGATGCTGTTACTGGAGACGGCGACCATTCTTACAGGCTGGCTTTTGGACATCAATCCCATTGACCAGCCTGCGGTAGAACTGGGGAAACGTCTGGCAAATGCCCGTCTGGGGGCACAGGGATATGTGGAAGAAGAAAAAGCGCTTGCTGCCTATTTGAGCATAGCAGAGCGCAGGCAGGAGTTTTAGTGGTATGACACAGGAACCGTTGCAGGCGGGCAAGCAGCTTGAGGATTTGCCTCTCAGCTATGCCCGTACGCTTTCCTGGGTATCGTTTATCCTTGTTTTTTGCACCAGTTTAGGGCTTTCTGCTTTTATCGCCAATTCTGCCAGAGAAACACTGCTGACACGTCAGGAAAACTTCGCGCGTCTTCTGACAATAACCTTGAATCGGCAGATATTGCTCCAGTTTACCTTGCCTACAGCGCGTGCGTATGGGCGTATTGCCTTGCGCCAGCCAGCGCAGCATGACCGTCTGGATATGGTGGTAAAGTCTGTCATACAGGACTGGCAGCTAGAGAAATTGCGCATTTACGACTATAAACGGGTTGTAGGCTATTCCACAGACCGTTCAGAGTTGGGACGTGCAGGCCTTGCTCCACGTTATATTGATGAGGTGTTGCAGGGAGGGGGCGAGCCGCGTTTTGAGATATTAAGTACCATGCCATTCTGGCAGGCTCTTTTCCGTATTCCTCTTGAGCCTGGTTCGTTCCGCTTGCGGGTGCTCTATCCTTTGCAAAAGGATGACTCGTTACCGCCGGAGATTAAGGTGCCTGTTATGGGGGCTTTGGAGCTCACGCAGGATATTACCAATGATTATGGTCAGGTGGTGGCGTATCAGTGGCTTATTGTCGGGATGTGTTTATTGTCATCAGTCGTGCTCTTTTTGTTGTTGCAGATGCTGATACGACGGGCGGAGCGCGTTCTTGCCCATCGTATGCAGGCGGTACGCCAGTTGGAGAGCAAGCTGCATAATAGTGAAAAGCTTGCAGGGATGGGGCGTGTTATTTCCAGTATTGCCCATGAAATACGCAATCCACTTGGCATTATTCGATCGAGCGCAGCACTGCTAATGCGCCGTACCGAGCAGACCAATCAAAGTACGAGTAAAATTCTGAAAGCTATTTTTGATGAGTCTGTGCGCTTGAGTCAGACGGTGAATGACTTTCTTGATTATGCGCGCCCCAGACAGCCTAAAAAAGATCTCGTCAGTGTCTATCTGGTACTGGATCAGGTAAGCGCATTTGTGGAAGGTGAGTTCAAGCGTTTTGAAGTGATTTTGGAGCGTGATGTTCACCAGGATGTGTTCGTTTTGTGCTACAAGGATATTCTGTGCCGCGCTTTTTCCAATA
>CAMTOM010000275.1 GCA_947074125.1 uncultured Desulfovibrionaceae bacterium | reverse complement strand
ACAGGCTTAATGGTGCGCGCAGCCACAGCCCCCGCCAAATGAGCCGCCATACCCGCCGCGCAAATGAATACCTGTACACCCTCCTGCTCCATCCTGCTCACCAACGCTTCTGTACGCTCAGGAGTACGATGGGCTGACGTCACCGTAAAAAGATAAGAAATATCAAGCTTTTTTAATATATCTGCACATGGTGCGACAGCACCCTCATCAGAAGCAGAGCCTAAAAAAATCGCTACCTGCGGCATGAATATCCTCCCGTAACCATTCATTAAAAAGTAAAAATGTTTTTGCCCCGTGCTGAAAAAGCTTATTGTGATTTTTGTTTCTGCAGACGCAAAATCCCCTTACGACCAATATCCGTACGGAACTGGCTTTCCGGCATTTCAATATGCGTCAACGCCGCATAGGCTTTTTCCTGTGCTTCTTCCAAAGTATCACCCAGCGCGGTAATACAAAGCACTCGCCCTCCCTGCGCAGTAACAACACCATTCTCGCGTTTTGTCCCGCTATGAAACACCTTCACACCAGGCAGGTAATTTGCCTCTTCAATGCCCACAATAGGCATTCCCTTGGGATAGTTCCCAGGATATCCTCTGGCAGCCAATACCACTCCCAAAGCTGGCTGGGCATGGTAGCTAACCATCCCCGCATCAAGGCGTCCCTGCACACAGGCCATCATAATCTGTACAAGATCACTGTCCAGGCGCATCAATAACGGCTGGCACTCAGGATCACCAAAACGAACATTGTACTCCAGCACTTTGGGGCCTGTGGATGTCATCATCAAGCCAGCATAGAGCACACCCACAAAAGGATGCCCGTCCGCCGCCAGTTCACGCAATATGGGACGAATCACACGCTCCGCCATCACCCCAGCGTCCGCATCTGGCAACACAGGAGCAGGACTGTATGCCCCCATCCCCCCCGTATTGGGGCCAGAATCTCCATCAAAAGCGGCTTTGTGATCCTGAGCAGAAGGAAGAGGCACCGCAGTAGTCCCATCGCAAAAGCAGAGAAAAGACGCTTCCTCGCCTTCCAGAAATTCTTCAATAACCACACGATCACCAGAAGCGCCAAAAGCCTTCTTGCACATAATTTCCTCAAGAGCAGCAAGCGCTTCGACAACAGTCGCAGCAACCACTACCCCCTTACCTGCCGCAAGACCATCGGCTTTAATCACCAAAGGGGCGCCTTTTTCACGAACATAATCACACGCCCTGGCATAATCAGTACACACGACACTTTCTGCCGTAGGAATGCCCGCACGCTGCATGATTTCCTTGGCAAAGGCCTTACTTCCTTCAAGGCGTGCTCCATAAGCATCGGGGCCAAAGCAGGGAATACCAGCCCGCGCCATCGCATCGCCAATCCCCAGTGTCAGTGGCAGTTCCGGCCCAGGCACCACAAGGTCAATGCTTTCCTTGCGGGCAAAATCAACTAAAGCCTCAATGCCATCAACAGCCAATGGAACATGAACGACATTCTCTTCTCCAAGCGTGCCGCCATTGCCAGGCGCAACAAAAACAGTTTCCACACCTTCACAGCGACACAATTTCCACACCAAGGCGTGCTCACGCCCACCGGAACCAATGACAAGGATGCGCACAAATCACTCCTTCTTGCTGATAAAGCAGAGTAAAAATCGGATTTTTTTATTATGAACAGGATTTTCCAGCTCTCCTGCTCTTTTCCTTCACCCAAAAGCCTGCTAAAAACTAGCTGCTTGATCAATAAAAGGCAACATGACAATCCAAGGACACTCACATGACACGCCCATTTCGCTTTCTACGCGATGACATGAATGAGGAACAGCTGGAAAACCACCAGCTTGCAGGCATTCGCTGGACGCTGGAACAAGCGCAGCATTCGCCACAATACCGCAAAAAACTTGATGCCTGCGGTGTGACGCCACACGACATCCACACACTCGATGATGTACGTCGTTTACCATTCACCGATGTTGAAGATCTGCGTGAAGGCTATCCACTTCCCTTACTGTCTGTACCCGAAAGCGATGTCGTGCGTATCCATGCTTCATCCGGCACGACAGGGAAACGCAAAATTCTGGCATACACCCAAAAAGATCTGGATACCTTCAGCCTGCAAATGGCTCGCTGCTATGAAATGGCAAAACTCACCCCACAAGACCGCATGCAGGTTTCCGTTGGCTATGGTCTGTGGACAGCAGGGGCGGGCTTTCAACTGGGGAGCGAACGCTTCGGCATGATGACGCTTCCCATTGGCCCTGGAAACATGGAAATACAACTGCAATTACTTTCTGATATGGGGACAACATGCCTTGGTGCAACGGCCTCCATGGCACTTCTCCTCGCAGAAGAAGTGGAGCGCAATCAGCTCAAAGACCGCCTTCATTTGCGCAAAGTCATCTGCGGTTCAGAAATGCGCAGTGAAAAAATGCGACTGGCTATTGAAGAAAAGCTGGGACTTGAAGGAAGTTATGATATTGCTGGCATGACTGAAATGTACGGTCCTGGCAGTGCCATTGACTGCGATGCCCATGAAGGCCTGCATTACTGGGCAGACCTCTTCTTTATTGAAATTCTGAACCCCGAAACCTTACAGCCTGTTGCACCAGGTGAAATCGGAGAAATGGTTGTTACAACACTCTGCAAAGAGGCTGTGCCCCTTATCCGCTATCGCACCCATGATCTTTCACGCCTTATTCCTGGACGCTGCTCCTGCGGCCTCTCCATCCCTCGCCATGATCGCATCGTAGGGCGCTCTGATGATATGATTATCTTTCGCGGCGTCAATATCTACCCTGGGCAAATTATGGAAGTTATTGGCACATTTCCAGAGCTTGGTGGTGAGTACCATGTGGAACTGACCCGTGATGATCATGCCCTTGACCACATGAAGCTCTCTGTGGAGCGCCATTCGGGCAGCAGCGCCGATGCAGATAACCTTCTTGCTGAAAAGCTCGCCAAACGCCTCCATAAGAGTTTGCTGGCCAGAGTCAATGTACAGATTGTGGATCCTGTCACACTCCCCCGCACCTTCAGCAAATCCAAGCGCGTCACAGACGTGCGCCACTAGTGCTATTGCAGGCAGGCAGACCATTCGCATCACGCGCTGCTTGAACGGGTAAAGCA
>CAMTOM010000274.1 GCA_947074125.1 uncultured Desulfovibrionaceae bacterium | reverse complement strand
AACTTTTCGGTTTCCGGTACGGGTCAACACAGACGGTTTCCCCGGGAGTGAAGGGCGTAAACGGGAGGCTTTCCAGGAATTTCGGGGGACGGGGTCCGTGTCGCGCGGGGTTGGCGGTGCGGTTGCGGGCTGCACAGCATTATAATGGGCCCACAGGGTGACACCGTTCATGTCAATCCGTTTTTTTGGGGGCGCGGATCCAGCTCAAGGACGCCGCCCTGTTTTTGAAAAGCGGTGTGCAGGATTTCCTGACCAATGGAAAACTCTGTTGGCACGGGGCGCTCATCGGCAATAGCCACCTGTGGGGCTAAGGTCGCACGCAGACGAGACATTTCTTTGAGAGTCTGCTTGTGTGTGGCGCGTCCTTCTTTCCAGGCGCGCAGCAACTCGGATGCCTGGGTGCGGATTTCATCGTGGAGTTTGCGGCGTTCATTTTCAAAGCGTTCTTGAAGTGAAGCTTTTTGTCGACGCTGTTTTTCCTGTTCTGCTTTAAGGGCATCCAGTTCTTTTTCTCTGGCAACAGCCAATGCGTTCAGGCGGGTGAGCAGAGTGGAGGAGTCTTCAGCCTCCATAAGCAAATAATGTTCGGCACGATGAATGATGCTTTCGGGTAAACCGTGTTCTCTGGCAACATCAAGAGCCTGACTCGCACCTACCTGATCATAGGCAAGGCGAAACAGTGGTCTTTTCGTATGTGGGTCGAAAAGCACGGAAGCCGCTCTGGCTTTGTCGCGCGTCAGTGCATAGGCTTTTAATGCGGGAAAGTGTGTTGCTGCCAGCACATAGGCATCTTTATCCAGCAGTTCATCCAGTACTGCCTGTGCCAGAGCCGCTCCCTGAGTGGGGTCTGTGCCGGCACCGAATTCGTCCAGAAGGATGAGTGTACGTGTTCCTACGTATTTCCATGCCTTGGCAAGGTGACGGATTTGTGCCGTGTAGGTGGAAACATTGTCATCCAGACTTTGTTCGTCACCGATAAAGGCATCAATCCGTGTCCAGGCAGGGATGTATGAATCTTCATGTACCGGAGCGGGCAAACCGCTGAGTGTCATGGCAGCGATGAGTCCCAGTGTTTTGAGGCAAACGGTTTTGCCGCCAGCATTGCCGCCAGAAATAATCAGGCCTCGTTCGCCATCGCGCAGGAGAATATCCAGAGGCTGTATTCTGTTTTTGGTTTGCGAGTCGACTGCGAGTACAAGCAAGGGATGTGAGGCAGCCAGAAGAGAAATACCGGCATTTTCTTCTTCCTTGAGATGCACACAATGCCCATTGTATTTTTCTGCCAGACGCAGCTTGGCAAATAAAAGATCTAAAAAACAAAGCAAATTATGGACATTGTGGACTTCAGGCAGTTCTTGCTGGAAAAGACCATTGCAATACAGAAGGACTTTTCGTTCTTCCTCTTTCTCACGATGTTTCAATTCCTGGAGCTTGTTATTGATTTCCACCAAAAACATTGGTTCAAAATAGCATGTTTCGCCCGTTTGTGACCAGTCATGAATAATGCCTTGCAGGCGTCCTTTGAAATTTGCTTTCAAGGGCAGCACATAACGGTCAGAAGCAAGGGTCATAAATTCGTCTTGGAGGTAGGCGAGTATATTATACTGAATGGCGAAGTCTTTTACCTTTCGCATACAGTTTTGATGAAGCTGGCGAAGTTCGTTGCGGACAAGATAGAGATCGGGAGAACTCTCATCCTTGATATGTCCATCATCGGAAAGGCAGCGTTGCAGCGCGGCTGTGATCTGTACGGGAAAAGAGTGTCCGGCGGCACGCTGGAGAAGATCTGGCCATAGTTGCTCTCCTTCTTTTTGAGAAAGGGAAGCAACGGCTTTTTCTGCGAGAAGCAGCACTTCACGAAGTGCCCAGAAGTCTTCGGTATCAGGCACTCTGGTACTTTCGGAGGCGGTGCGTAAAAGGGTACGGATGTCAGGAAAAGAGGATATGACAAAAGCGGCGTCATCTTTTTGAGAGAGCCAGCGCTGTGCTTGCCTGAATTCATTTGCCGCACGGCGCACATCTTCTGTGCCTGGCAGTGGGCATAGTGCAAGAGCAAGATCTTTTCCCGCAGGCGAGACACAATATGTGGCGAGATACTCCAGAAGTCTGGGGAACTCCAGTGCCTGCAAAGTCCGTTCGTGAATCATCCTTCCCTCCATGGGGGAATGAGCAGAGAGGATTATGCTCCCAGACGCTGGCGCACTGCGGTGGAGAGGACTTTTCCGTCCACGCGCCCTTTGTACTGTCCCATAATGGCAGAGATAACTTTTCCCATTTCTTTGGGGGAAGTTGCTCCCGTTTCAGTTATGGCAGTTTCGATAGCCTGTGCGAGCTCTTCATCGCTTAAACGGGCAGGCAGGTATGCTTGCAAAATTTCCAGTTCAGCCGCTTCTCTGTCAGCAAGATCCTGACGGTTTGCGGCCGTGTACTGTTCGATAGAGTCCTGGCGTTGTTTGGCCTGGCGGATACTAACATCCATGATTTCTTCGTCAGCCAGCACACCACCAGGGCGTCTGAGTTCGACAAGCTGATTTTTGATAGCGGTTTTTAAAAGACGCAGAACATCAAGCTTGAGTTGTTCTTTGGCTTTATAGGCGATCAGGTAGTCTTTTTCGAGTTGTTCGTTGAGTGTCATGTGATGTTGTGGGGCAGAGGTTAATAGAAAGCCAAGACAAACCGGGGGAAACCCGTTAAAGGGTTTCCAGCCTGAATCTCTTGTCTTTTGGAGGTAGCCTGGGAATTGCTTTTTGTGTTTTGCTGTTTTATTCGGTACTGTTTTTTACTCCAGTTCAATACCATAAAAGTATATTCCTCAGGTAAAATCCCAAATAACCTATATGAAAACACAGAAAAGCTGTTCTCAGATGCTTAGGCCATGTTCATCTTTCTGATTTTTTTCATCAGACGCTTGCGAGCAGCAGCTTTCTTTTTCTTGCGCATGACGCCGGGCTTCTCGTAGTGCTGACGCTTCTTCATTTCAGAGAGGCTGCCAGCCTTTTCTCCCTGCTTTTTTAAGCGGCGCCGGGCACTGTCAACATTATCATCAGCTTCATTTAGCAAAATACCTGGCAAATAAAGTATCCCCCTGTTTGTATAATTTTCTCTAGCAAAACCCGATACC
>CAMTOM010000273.1 GCA_947074125.1 uncultured Desulfovibrionaceae bacterium | reverse complement strand
GAACCGCGTTCTTATGGCGGGCTTATGCAATGTTTTAAGGCGTATGGGTTTATGTAGCCACCGGAGGGGCGTTTATGTCTTGGGGTAGCTCAGTTGGAGGAGGCGGGCACCTATTTTCGGGAAAATCGTGACAGTTTTGCGATGGAGATTGATGGTTGTGTTGTTAAGGTGAATAATCTTGAGGCGCAGGAGGCCTTGGGTTTTACGGCGCGTTCGCCGCGTTTTGCTATTGCGTGCAAGTTTCCGGCTGTGGAGGTGCGGACGCGTTTGCTTGATATTGAAATACAGGTTGGGCGTACGGGGGTATTAACGCCTGTAGCTATTTTGGAGAGTGTGGCTGTTGGTGGGGTATTGGTTTCGCGTGCGACGCTTCATAATGAGTTGGAGATTGTGGCGCGTGATGTGCGTATTGGTGATTTGGTGCGTGTACGTCGTGCTGGTGATGTTATTCCTGAGGTTGTGGGGCCTGTGTTGGAGGAGCGTCCTGCTGATGCTGTTCCTTATATTTTTCCTCATGTGTGTCCGGTGTGTCATGAGGCTGTTTTTCGGGCAGAGGGTGAGGTTGCGTTACGTTGTGTGAATGTATCCTGTCCGGCTGTGCGTTTACAGGCAATACGGCATTTTGTTTCAAAGGCAGGTTTGGATATTCAGGGAGTGGGGCAGAAATGGATTGAGCAGCTTGTGCAGTCGGGGCGAGTTTGTTCTCCTGTTGATCTTTTCAGTGTGACGGAAGAGGAGCTTTTGGGATATGATCGTATGGGCGAGGTGCTTGCTCAAAAGCTGGTAGCGGCATTTGCGACTGCCAGAGAACAGGCCACGCTGGCGAAATTTCTTGGTGCATTGGGTATTCGGCATGTTGGGGTGCAAACGGCACGGACATTGGCGAATCATTATGCTGATATGGATGCCCTGGCTCGGGCTGATATTGCTTCTTTGATGGGATTGCCGGATATTGGTCCAGAGGTGGCTTCTTCAATAAAAGAATTTTTTGCCAGCGAGAGTAACAGGGAGATGCTGGAGGGTTTCCGAAAGGCAGGCTTATGGCCAATGTGTTCAGAGGATCTGGGAGGTGCTGTTTCTCAGGCGACTTCCACTGCTCTTACGGGAAAGACAATTTTATTTACAGGCTCGCTTTCTCTTTCTCGTTCAGAAGCAGAGCGTTTGGCTGAAGCGGCTGGGGCAGTGCCTGTTGCCTCAGTGAGTCGCAAGCTGGATTATCTTGTTGTGGGTGAAAAGCCTGGTAGTAAAGCAGAAAAAGCAGCGACGCTGGGCATCAGTATATTGGATGAAAAAATGTTTATGGATATGGTTAAGGACAGCCCTCTTGCTTAAGAGGGGCAGGAAAAACAATTGGATAACATCCTGAATAAGGGGAGAAATATGGCTACGAATGTGATTATTATGGGTGCTTGTGGACGAATGGGGAAGATGCTTGTCGATCTGGCACAGGCGGATGAGAACTACAAGCTTATAGGTGTTGTTGATAAGCCGGAACGTCTTGCTCAGGGAGGTTTTTCTGGAGATGTGGCGCAGGGGAGTTTAGAAGAGGTTCTTGCTGTGCAGTCTGGCGCTGTGATCATTGATTTTACTGCACCGGAGGCTTCTATTGGGCATGCGACGCTGGCTGCTGCCCATGGTGCTTCGATGGTTATTGGGACAACGGGTTTTACTGAGGCGCAGAAAGAGGTACTTCAGGGGCTTGCTGTAAAAACCCCCTTGTTCTGGGCGCCCAATATGAGTGTTGGTGTGAATGTCTTGCTCAAGGTTTTGCCAGAGCTGGTACGGCTTTTGGGTGAATCTTATGATATGGAGATGGTAGAACTGCATCACAATCGCAAAAAAGATTCTCCCAGTGGCACAGCGCTCCGTCTTGGGGAATGCCTTGCTGAGGCGAGAGGATGGCAGCTTGGTGAGGTGATGAATGCGCATCGTGAAGGTATTATTGGAGAGCGCCCACACAAGGAAATTGGTATTCAGACTGTGCGAGGTGGAGATGTTGTTGGGGTGCATACGATGTATTTTATGGGACCTGGAGAACGCATAGAAGTAACGCATCAGGCACATTCCAGAGAGACTTTTGCGCAGGGAGCTCTTCGTGCAGCCCGCTGGTTGTCTGGGCAAAAGGCTGAGCGCCTCTATTCGATGCCAGATATTTTCTAGATTATTTCTTGAAGATTCTTTCATGTTCGTATATAAGAGAAGTGACTGCAGGGATAAAGCCCGCTTATGAGAGAAATATCACTTCTTTGCGAATGAAGATGCCAGGCAAAATATTTTTCTTTTGTAAGTGTACGAATGTTTGAGGGCTTTTCTCTTTGAAAGGGTAAGGTGTGCGGCATTGATTCGCATATCTTGATAGGGGAAAGCATGGCAGGCGCTCCTGGAGAAAAATATTTCTTCAGGCGCACGGAGTCCTTCACGAGGAGTTGAGGTATGCCGCAGGTCGCCGCACGTATCAGCGAAGAACAGGAACGATGGTTGAAAGATTACTTTCGAACCAAGAGTGCTGGTGCGGAGTTTCTTTTGCCTTGGGCTGTAGATACGTTTTTTCGAGCTATTGCTGCGATTAAAGGGATGTTTGATTCGGCAGAGCTGAATACGCTTGTTGAGGCATATAAAGATGTGAAATTGTTAATCAAATTCAATTATTACCTTATGATGGAGATAATTCTTCCTTATTATTTTCTAAGAATTATAATTAGAGTTACCGGACATAGAAGTACCTGCTACTTCATCATATTTTGAATGATTTTGAACTGATGATGGTGATTTATTTGGTGAACTACTATAAATACTGCTACTTCCACTAGGTTCACTTTGTTCATTTGTAGGGAATCGTCGTTGCAATTCTTCTAATTGTTGTTTTACTCGGTTATGTCGTTCTATCAATTTACTATCTTCACCTTGATTTTTGTCAGAATTATAAGATTTATATTCAGTTTTCTGTTCTATGACTTGTTTCTTTATAACTCCAGTTCCAGGTCCTTTTATATATCTTTCTTCATGTGTAGATCTTAATTGTGTTTGTACATGAGGATTGATTGTATCTTGCGGAATTCCTTTTAACCCAGACCCTGTTTTCTTTGTCCGGACTATCTTCGTTTAGGGAATGGGTGTACGTTTTTTT
>CAMTOM010000272.1 GCA_947074125.1 uncultured Desulfovibrionaceae bacterium | reverse complement strand
AGACGAGGTCCTAGACTCTGGGATACGTGGGGCGGTCATGAGTCTTAACCGGGCTTTTCGGCAATGGAAGGAAGTACTGCGCCTTATTGCGCCGTATGACCATGCAGGAAGTATCGTTGTCTGTTAGCTGAAAGAGGGAATTTCACAAAAACTGCCTCCGTGCTGGGAGGTGCTTGCCGAGCACTCCTATCCTGTGGGTAATGATACCCGCTGGTTTTGGGCATTACAGGCAGGCAGGGGAATTGCCACATCAGAAATGTAGTTTTGAGGAGAGCTTCGGAAGAGAAAGGCCTTCTGAGGCGAAATCGTATTTTCGATATAACCTATACAAGTGCAGGTATAAGAAAACTATGAACAACGAAAGATACACGCTGAATAAGCAGCTCGCGCAGATGTTGAAAGGTGGGGTCATCATGGACGTTATGACTCCTGAGCAGGCAAAAATTGCTGAAAATGCTGGCGCCTGTGCGGTTATGGCGCTGGAGAGGATTCCTGCGGATATCAGGGCTGTGGGCGGTGTTTCTCGCATGAGTGATCCTGGCATGATTAAAGATATACAGCGTGCCGTTTCTATTCCCGTTATGGCAAAGTGTCGTATAGGCCATTTTGTTGAAGCGCAGATTCTTGAGGCCATTGAAGTCGACTATATTGATGAAAGTGAAGTACTGACTCCTGCTGATAATATTTATCATATTGATAAGTCTTCCTTTGCGGTTCCTTTTGTATGCGGTGCCAGAGATTTGTCTGAAGCGCTGCGCAGAATTGGAGAAGGTGCGGCTATGATCCGTACAAAGGGAGAACCTGGGACAGGTGATATTGTTCAGGCGGTGAGTCATATGCGCAAAATACAGGCGCAAATGCGCAAATTGACGTCTTTGCGCGAGGATGAGCTGTACAATGCGGCAAAAGAACTTCAGGCTCCGTATGATCTGGTGGTGTATGTACACAAGCACGGGAAGCTTCCTGTGGTGAATTTTGCGGCTGGTGGTGTGGCGACTCCGGCTGATGCTGCTCTGATGATGCAGCTTGGCGCAGAGGGTGTTTTTGTGGGATCTGGTATTTTCAAATCAGGTGACCCTGAAAAGCGAGCCGCTGCGATTGTTAAATCTGTGACCAACTTTGCCGATTCAAAAGTTCTTGCAGAAGTTTCTGAAAATCTGGGTGAGGCAATGGTTGGTATCAATGAAAGCGAAATTACGGTGTTGATGGCAGAGCGCGGCAAATGATAGGTGTTCTTGCGCTTCAGGGGGCTTTTATTGAGCATATGGACATGCTCAGGCGTTTGGGCGTTGCGTCTGTTGCTCTTCGCCAAAAAAGTGACCTGGACAGAGCCTTTGATGGCATTATTCTGCCTGGCGGTGAAAGTACGGCGATTGCGAAGCTTTTACATGATTTGGGGATGTTTCTCCCTTTGCAGGAACGCTTTCGCCAGGGCTTGCCTGTTTTTGGAACGTGTGCGGGTATGATATTGCTCGCACGGCAGATAGAGAATGAACCTGCTGCGCATTTGGGCACGATGGATATTTGTGTTACGCGGAATGCTTATGGCAGACAGCTTGGCAGCTTCGCCTCTTATGGTGACTTTGCTGACAAGAAGAACATCCAGATGCCTTTTATCCGCGCGCCATTTATAAAACAGGCAGATGAAAATGTGGAGATACTGGCTGTTGTGGAAGGTAATAGGGTTGCTGCCCGTCAGGGCAATAAGCTTGTGACGGCCTTTCATCCTGAACTTACGGAAGACACCAGCATCCACGAATACTTTCTCAATATCATTGCATCGCAAACAAACTAACCCTTCCCCAAAAAACACGGGATCTTTACGATCCCGTGTTTTTCATTTCATACATCCGTACACTATAGCACCAATACAACACCTGCTTATGGGGGTGTACGAAGCCTCAAGGTACGGATCATTTTGGGGGTGCAGGGGATTCAATTCCCTGCCAGGGGGTCTGGGGGACAGCGTCCCCCAATTCTTCCTCCCCATTCTCCTTCTGCTACAAATAGCTCTTCGCCAGAGCTGCGGCGCGGGCGTGACACTTATTCACACGCGCAACGAGACTCTTGCGATAGGCGTCCATATCTTTGATGGGGCGTGTCGCAACACCGGAATCCATAGCGGCTTGTGCGACTGCTGGCGTTTCCCATTCAATGATGCGTGGATCCAGCGGCTTGGGGATCACATAATCTACGCCAAATGAGAACTTCTGACCACCGTATGCTTGACTGACAGAGTCGGGTACAGGTTCTTTGGCAAGATCTGCCAGCGCCTTGGCAGCAGCAAGCTTCATGGCATCATTGATTTCTGTGGCACCTACATCCAGCGCACCACGGAAAAGGAAGGGGAATCCGGAAACATTGTTGATCTGGTTGGGGAAGTCTGTGCGTCCTGTTCCCATAATGCAGTTGGGGGATGCGGCTTTTGCTTCGTCATAGGTGATTTCTGGATCTGGGTTGGCGCAAGCGTAAAGAACGGGATCTTTGGCCATGCTCTTGACCATATCCTGAGAGACAAGGCCTTTTGTGGAAAGTCCCAAAAATACATCTGCGCCACACATGGCTTCTGCCAGTGTGCAGGCCTTGTCCTGGGCATAGGCGGCTTTGTATTTGTTCAGGTCTGTCCGTCCTTTATGGAGGAGCCCCTTGGAGTCAAACATGAAGACATTTTCACGTTTGATGCCCAGAGTCAGATACAGATTGGCGCACGCAATGGCCGCAGCGCCCGCACCAGAAATAACGACCTTGCAGTCAGCAAGTTTCCGTCCTGTGATTTCACAGGCATTCATAAGGCCTGCACTGGTGATAACCGCTGTGCCGTGCTGGTCATCGTGAAAAACGGGAATGCCCATTTCTTTTTTTAACTTTTCTTCAATATAGAAGCATTCAGGCGCTTTAATGTCTTCGAGGTTGATGCCCCCAAAAGTGGGTTCAAGCGCACGGACAACGTCACAGATTTTGTCAGGATCTTTTTCTGCGATACAAATATCGTACACATCCACATCTGCAAACATTTTAAACAGGAAGCACTTGCATTCCATAACAGGCTTGCCCGGTTGTGGGCGATTATTGCCCAGCACGGGCACGGCAGCTACGATGGAGAGGAGAGGAACCAAGAATGGCGGCGC
>CAMTOM010000271.1 GCA_947074125.1 uncultured Desulfovibrionaceae bacterium | reverse complement strand
GGTCAGAGCTCTTTTTTTGTTCTTGTGTCTTTTTGTGATTTTGGCGGGCAATTGGCATAGAGTCGGTGTAGCTGGGCTGTAAGAAGAGCCTTGCGAGATAGGGGTGACTGTTGCGGAGAAGAGAATGAATTTCGCCGTACGAGGGATGGTGCAGTATTAGAAAGGGCAATACTTAGACTTTTTTTATTCTTTTTCGTATGGGGGTACGCTTTTCCACCAATGCTGGAAGGTTTGTTCCATATTTTCCAGAGAGAGTACCTCGCCCATTATGGGAGTAAGGAGTCGCGATGTGCTTTTTGTCGCGGCGGTAGCGATTCTCTGATAGGGTTCGTCCCAGTCATGTTTGCTGATGGAAAAACGACCTGCGTGGATAGGTAAAACCGCCTTTGCTTTTAGATCTTCGCTTCCCTGAATGGCCTCTTCTGGCATCATATGGATTTCTTTCCAACTTACATTGTATTGTCCGTTCTCCATAATTGCCAGGTCGATGGGGCCGAATTTTTCACCTATGGCGGTGAAGTGCGGACCATAGCCGCTGTCGCCACTGTAGAAAATTTTATAGTACGGGCTTTCCAGCAGAAAGCTTCCCCAGAGGGTGCGATTGCGGCGCAGGAGTCGTCCTGAGAAGTGTCGTGCTGGCAGCAGATGAATGGAGAAATCTCTTTCAGGTCGTAGATGTTCGTACCAGTCAGCTTCGTGGATGATGTCTGCAGAAAATCCCCATCTCTCTAAATGTGACCCGACGCCCAGGGGGCAGATGATCCTCCTGATTTTTTCTTTCATCGCCATGAGGGTGGGGTAGTCCAGGTGATCCCAGTGATCATGGGAAATAAGCAGATAGTCAATGACGGGCATACTTTCTGGATTGTAGGGATAGTCACCCGTGAAGGCGGTATTGAGAAAAGAGAAAGGCGCGGCATAATTGCCCAGTACTGGATCAATGAGGATATTTTTTCCGTTAAGGCGCATAAATATGCTTGAGTGACCGAGCCAGACTACCGTATTGTCTGGAAGGTCTGTGAGGTCTGTTTTTTGTATGGGAAGGGGGACTGGCGGGCGTTGTTCTTTACGCGGAGAAAAGAGGCCTTTTATGGAATCTATATAGCTGAAGTCTTCTGCGGTGACGATTGTGGGTATTTCATTGCGAAATTCACCGTCAACAAAATTCGGCGATGCTTTGATACGTTCAAGGTGATCGCCTTTGGGGAGACGCCCCCATTGCGGCGCACATGAGAGAAGAAGGAATACGCTGCTCACGATACAAAGCCCAATACCTATACGGGAAGATGTTTTCATAATTTCACTAAACTTTTACAGTGTGACGATACGTGCTTTTTATAGGTACATAATATAAATAATGAGGCGTATGGGGTAAATGCCTAAAACTATCGTAAAGCTGCTCAAAATCGTTTAAAGAGCTGCTTTTAAGGTGTTTTTTTGCTGGTTGCATTTATTTGCAAAGTGAATGAGGCACACAGAAAGGCATCAGTCGCAAAGCGGCTGATGCCTTATATTGTGGGTGCAGGGGATTCAATTCCCTGCCAGGGGGTGTGGGGGACAGCGTCCTCCCACATTCTTCTTCTAACTCCCTCTTCTTTATCGCATCCTAGCCAGTAAAGTAGCGTGATACGAAGAGCCAGAAAGGGGCTGTGATGGCAAACAGCAGGGTGCTGATTGCGAGACTTGAGGTGCCTGTTCTGACATATGTCTGGAAGCGGCTGGCGATGATAATCCCTGAAAAGGCAGGAGGCAGGGCGCCGAGCAAAACCAGCATTTGCAGCTTGTCAGCTTCTATTCCGGCAGCCAGACCTACAATCAGGATTGAGGCAGGCATCAATATAAGTTTGCATATGGTATTATATATAACTTCACCATCAAGCTGGAATTTGTGTGCTGAAAGTGTCAGACCAGCGGCAAAAACAGCTACGCCAGCATTGGCTTTGGCGATCATTTCAAACATTGGTTCCAGAATGGTGGGGAACTTTATGTCAAGCAGAACCAGTATTACTGCCAGTATGGGTGACCAGACGACGGGTTCTTTCAGAGCATTGAGCAGTGCGCTAGAGCTGTGTTCTGAATTTGTGCCTGATTTGGCGTTTAGCATATAAAGACCAATGGGGATGGTTATGGCATTGACGACAATGGCCATAATGGCAACAACAAGGCCGGTGCTGGTATCACTGCCATAGAGAGGGCCAAGCAGGGCAAAACCAAGAAAGCCAACGGTTGGAGAACCTGCAATCAGAGCACAGACGGCTGCTTCGTTATTCTCGTGCTTGAAAAGTTTTCTGGCGCTGAAATAGCAGAAAAAGAAATTGAGCAGCAGCATGACAAGAGTCACGATACTGAGAGTCATGTCTGCGAAGAGAGTTGCACGGTCAGCCTTGATGATGGAAAGAAAAAGTGCTGCGGGCAAGGCATAATTCAGCACAAGCTTATTGAAAGCACGGGAATGTTCTTCTGTAAAGACATCTCGCTTGCCTCCTGCATAGCCAAGAAGCATGACGAAAAATATGGGTATGAGATCGGTTAGCAGAATATGCCACATAATTGTTATCCTTTACAACGACGGTTAATAATCAGCATTGCTTTATGTTCGTTCTTTTGCGGCAAACTCTTTGCGCAGACGGTCACCGTGTTCGTTCAGTGAAGGGGCTCCTTTTCGTACAGCAGGGTCAGGGTATCCACTTATTTTGATGGGATTTCCCAGCATTTTAATGCCACCAGCTTCAATAAGCATGGTACGTGCCTGCGTTTGGGGCAGTGTCATGGCTTCTGCTACATTCAGCAAGGGCGCAACGGGAACACCAATATTGCGGATTTTTTCTATCCAGTGGGGGGCGTTATTGGTTTTGAGTATTTTTTCAAGAGCCTTTTTAAGGGCGGTCTCATTCTCTGTTCTTTCAGTGTTGGTCGCGAAGCGCGGGTCTGAGGCGAGTTCTGGTTTTTCCATAGCCTGGCTAAGCTCGGACAAAAGATGGTCGTTACCACAGCAAATGGCGATATGGCGGTCGTGGGTTTGGGAGCTGCCACAGGGAGCCATGGTGGGTTGGCGATTGCCGAGTCGTGTCGGCGGATTACTGGTTGCCACATTATGATCCTAGACAGTCTCAACCTGGGGCAGGGAGG
>CAMTOM010000270.1 GCA_947074125.1 uncultured Desulfovibrionaceae bacterium | reverse complement strand
GTTGGGGGGTGGCGTGGCGTGCATTTGCCGTGTGTGGGGGGTGGATTCCCTGGCGGTCAGTGCTGGCAGTCTTTTTGGTGCTTATTTCCTCATTTCTCTTTATCCCTAACTACCGAATGAGTATCCCTGCGCTGATGGTAGATGGGCGTTGGGATCTATGGCGCTTTGCGCTGGAGATATTTGAACGCAATCCTTTTTTGGGAGCCGGAGGGGGGCGCTTCAATCCGGCATTTCGTGAGCTGGGCTTTGCGCCACGTCTTGACCCTATCACAATAGCGCATCCTCATGATATTTATTTGCAGATGCTTTGTGAGACGGGGATTATCGGTTTTATCTTGTTTATGACGACTTTGCTGGGCTTGCTTTTCTGGATAGCAGTGCGCTTGCGTAAGCCTTTACAGCGTGAATGGCGTGGCGAAACGCCACAGACAGGTATTTTTTGGCGTTTGGCAGCCTGTTTTTGGCTGGGCTATGCTGTGTATTTTGTGAGTGGAGTGTTCGGGCATGACTTTTTCCGTCCCTGGTGGCTCAGTCTTGTCTTTATTTCCCTTGGTGTCAGTATGGGGGCTGTACTTGCTGGCGAGGCTCTATACGGGGCAAAGAAATGTCTGCCCGAAGAAAAAAAAGAAATTCTGCCGCTTAAGGGGAAAAAAACTGCTTCAATAAGGCGGCACGGTGTTGTGAAAGCGAGGCCATGTAAATACCCTTCACGGCGCTCCCATAGGCGCTCCGAGGTTTCAGGAGCAGGATGGCAAAAGAAACGATCTGCCATCAGAATGGTATAGGGCAGGTCAGTCAGAAAAAGAGTAAAAGTATAGCCGCTGTGAGTGTGTTCTTACAGCGGCTATACTATTTTTCAAGGTGATATTCAGTTAGTGTTTGTTCTGTAAGAGACCTTTTTTACGGCGAGCGCGTTCTTGCATGAGAAAGCGCCCTGTAACGGAGTCCGGATTCGCAACAAGGGCTTCTGGGGTACCTTGCGCGATAATACGTCCGCCATTTTCTCCGCCACCAGGCCCCATATCCAGTACATGATCCGCTGCAAGAATCATATCGCTATTATGCTCAATCACAACGACGGTCGCGCCTTTATCGACCAGTTGATGCAGTACGGTAATGAGTTTGCCGACTTCATGCATATGCAGACCTGTTGTCGGTTCATCCAGAATATACAGTGTGCCGGGCAGTGATCGCTTGCCCAGCTCGCGTGAAATTTTGATACGCTGGGCTTCGCCGCCCGAAAGAGTTGTGGCAGGCTGTCCAAGACGTATATAGCCCAGACCGACATCTTCAAGTACCGCTAGACGTCGTTCCAGTGTCGGATAGTTCTCAAAAAACTGTCGCGCCTGCTGCACAGGCAGATCCAGTACTTCTGCGATATTCAGTCCTTTGTAGCGCACTTCCAGCGTTTCATGGTTGTAGCGCTGTCCTTTGCAAACATCACACGTCACATAAACATCGGGCAGAAAGTGCATTTCGACGCGAATCTGTCCGTCTCCATTACAGGCTTCACAGCGACCGCCACGGACATTAAAGCTGAAGCGTCCAGCCTTGTATCCGTGCTTGCGCGCATCGGGAGTCATGGCAAAGATATTGCGTATCTCGTCAAAAACCTTGGTATATGTAGCCGGATTGGATCGGGGGGTGCGCCCGATAGGAGTTTGGTCAATAGCTACAATGCGCTCAATGCTTTCAGCGCCGTCCATGCCACTGATAATACCTGGCTGGTCAACGCGCATTCCCTGTGCCAGAGCCAGATGCTTATAGAGCGTATCCACGACCAGTGAGCTTTTTCCTGAACCGGAAACACCTGTCACGCATGTCAGTACACCGAGGGGAATACGGCATTCTATATCCTGAAGATTATGTGTGGTCACATGGTGCAGAACAAGCTCTTCCTTGGCTTCACGCCGTTCATCGGGTAAGGGGATGCTGATGTCGCCTCGCAGGTAACGTGCGGTGAGTGTCTGGGCTTTTGAGAGGAGGGTGTCAACAGAACCCTGAAAGAGGATTTCGCCGCCGTGCATGCCAGAGCCAGGCCCCAGCTCAATAACGGTATCTGCTTCACAGATAGTTGCTTCGTCGTGTTCCACAACGAGCACAGTATTACCGCGTTGCTGGAGGTTTCGGAGCGTTCCAATAAGGCGTTCATTGTCGCGTGGATGCAGACCAATGGAGGGTTCGTCCAAAACATAGGTAACACCTACAAGTCCAGAGCCAAGCTGGGAGGCAAGGCGGATGCGCTGTGCTTCGCCGCCCGAAAGGGTTGCCATTGAACGTCCCAATGAGAGGTATTCCAAGCCGACATTTTTCATAAACGAGAGGCGGTGGCGCAACTCTTTAAGAAGAGGTTCTGCAACAGGTACTTGTCTTCCCTCAAAAACACGCGAATCAAGCCAGGTGAGAGCACGTTCCACAGAAAAAGTACAAAAATCGGCAATACTGGCATCATCAATGCGCATAGCCAACGCTTCCGAGCGCAGGCGGGCACCGTGACAGTCGGGGCAGTCTGTGGACTGACGGTAACGGGTAAGCATTTCGCGCCAGGCATCCCCATACTGCATACCGCGCTCAAGCAAGGGGATAACGCCAGGCCAGCGCGAGTTACTTACATCAACATTCATTTGCTCTGTTTGTACTGTGCTGAAGTGAGCGCTGTTGGCATCGCCCGTGGCTGAAAGCGCCACGTTTCCTCCCATCCAGTTGCGCCTGAGGCCAAGCGAAATACAGGCGGGTTTGCCATCGCTACCCTCGCCATAAAACAGTGCCATGAGAGCATTTTCAGAAAACTTTTGTAATGGCGTTGACAGGGTAAATTTCCAGCGTTTCCCCAATGCCGCAAGGGGAGCTTCATAGCGGGCAAAAATTTTGGGATTTGCCCAGGGCAGCAACACGCCTGTATTGAGCGAAAGACCTCGGTTGGGAGCGATAAGGCGGGGTTCAAAGTAGTCTATGGTACCCAGTCCAACACAACGAGGACAGGCGCCTTGTGGGCTGTTAAAGGAAAAAAGCTGCGGGCTGGGAGAGGGGAGACTGATATGGCAATCAGGACAGACCGAACTAGGTGTGGGGGACATCACCTGGGCCAGCTTTGGGTCTGGCAGCTGCAACAGGCGCCGTGCCTCCCCACTG
>CAMTOM010000269.1 GCA_947074125.1 uncultured Desulfovibrionaceae bacterium | reverse complement strand
GATTGATTAGAACGCCCACTGTAATCACAATTACTGGTAACGGCAACACACACCGAAGGTTGCCTAAGAAAAATTTCACAAAGAACGATATTCCCAAACAAACCCAAAGAAAGCAAGGTAAATTGGTCATCGTTTCCTTTAGTATTCAAGGTAATTTCCTACGCCTTTTCCCCATTTGTTCAGTTTGTAAGATCAATGAGATCTGAACCTTGAGTAAATCCGACTACTGTTCCCAGACCTTCTGTAGCAGCGACATCTTCAGGCTGCCAGGAGTAGGTGTAGCCTTGAGATGGGGCTTCCAGAGTATTGAGTTGCAAAAGACCAGAATCAAAACTTCCAGCATCCATATCATTGCCAGCAACATCCTGAAGAACAATCAGATCAGAAGATTGTGCTGCGGGCTGTGCAACAAAGTCAGCCATATCAAGGATGGGATCCTGAACAAAACCAAATCCGTCATACTCACCAGCAGATGCTGAGAATGTCGTCGCATCATCAGAGGTAAAGCTGTTCACCACAACAGTACCATCTTCCTCGCTGACCACAGTTTGCAGAACAATTTCTTCGCTTTCTGTTGCTGTTGCGGTATCGCCATCAAGCAATGTACCAAGACCTGGGGTATTCTCACTTGCAGATGTCACAGTCACTTCAGGAGCATCCGCAATGGCAAGCCAGCGTCCCATCATGGACTCTGCCGCAAGAGGAGCCTCGACAGCGTCAACGACTTCAATACTCTCACCAGCAGCAATGCCTGCGTCTCCCCACGCAACGACGGGCTCCTGCTCGGGAGCAAGCCCTTCTTCATCACCCCATGAAATAATCGGTTCATCACCCGTACCACCGTCAATGCTATCTTCTGCCTCAGGCCCCATTATTGTATCGTCACCAGCCAAAGGCGGTGTAATGGCAATGCCCTCAGCGCTTACAAAATCCTGCATGCCCAGATGCACGCCTTCTACGCGAATAACACCCAGTTCTGCGGTATTGGCAATGGTAATATGCGTATCCGATCCAACATATGAAAGGGTCACAGTACAACCCTCAGTTGTCAGAATGTCGCCCAAGTCAATCTTGTCTTCCTGAACCGAAGAAAATTTCAAAATCACATCAAAAGAAGGGGTATCCGCAGCGAAATCAGCCATTGACCAGGCAAAAACATCAGCAGCCGAACCACCAATGATCGTATCATTGCCAAGCCCACCACGTAAGGTAAGCCCCTGTGTCATCTCGGAAGCATCAATCAGGTCATTCCCTGCGCCACCATCATAGATTTCCACATTGGTAATGGTCACAGAGCCACCAGTGCGCGTATCGTCACCACCTTCCAGAAAGTCTACCGTATTGTCGGCTTTCAGCTTAACATGGTCATTACCAATGCCGAAGCTGAAGGTATCGGCATTCCCGATACCACCATCAATAACGATTTTTCCGCTACCACCAAAAGAATCGACCGTAATATGATTGCCCGCTGTGGCAGCAGTATTTGTTCCGTGCAGGACAATGGCATCACCAGCAACACTCCCACCAGTCATCAAACCAATGCTAATGGTATCTGAACCGGCAGTCGCGCTCTCAAAGGTATGGGCATCACCAACAACATACCCACCGTGCATCTCAGAAACAACAATCACGTCATTCCCGCCACGGCTGTTTTCATTCATGCTTTTACCAGCATCGCCCGCAACAACACCGCCCTGAAGAGTCTTGACAAAAATACTGTCATTACCACCAATGGCAGCCTGCATATTCACACCGGCATCACCGCCAATGTAACCACTCCACACTGTCCCATCTATGGTAATGCTATCTTTACTGCCACCCTGTGCATTTGAAAGGGTAACACCCGCATCACCGCCAAGGTGTGAAGAGGTAAAATCACCGTGGATAACAATCACATCGCTATCGCCGCCAGCACCGCCAGTCATATTGACAGCAGCATCACCACCAATGAAGGCATTTTCAAGATTGCCATTCACAGTCACACTGTCACGAGCGCCGCCCGTACTATTATTCATATTTTGAGCACTATCGCCACCAATATAGCCTGTGAGCATGCCGTTCAGCACAATAGCATCGGCGTCACCACCAGTACTGTCGCTCATCATATGGGCAGCGTCACCGCCAATACGGGCATTGACCGCATTACCGTCAATAACAATCAGGTCGCCATTGCTACCAGTACCCTTATACATTTCAAGGGCAGTATCACCGCCAATATAGGCGTTGATAACATTGCCTTCCATATGCAAGGTATCCGCACCGGCACCAAGGCCAAGAGCAACACGCGATCCCTCGATATCACCCTGAACGGTCACATGCTCGTTACCACCAGTCAGCGTAACGATACCATTAACAACCGCAATACTTTCATCTTCATGATCTACACAAAATACTTTTTCAGTACCTGCATTCAAACCATTGGCAAGCGTCCAGCGATGGGAATCTTCTGGAGAAAGATCCTGTACTGGGGGTTCTTCAGGAAGGACTTCTGGAGTCACGTCAGGAACGCTTTCCAGCAAAGGCAGCTCAACAAGAGTATCTTCAGTACCTGCTACAGTTATTTGGGGAAGCTCATCTTCCTGCTCTTCCAGGGGAGAGCGGGCATCAGTTGCAACCTCATCAAGCTCAGCCTTGGCGAGAAAAGCAGTGGATTCTGTCTCCTCCAGCTCTGCTCCCTGAGATTCATCCCCCGCAGTGACACCTTCTTCAAGAGCCACTTCGGCGTTTTCAGACAGGGAGCGCCCTTCAGAGGCATGCTGCTGTGATTGTTCCTGTTGCTCCGATTCAGTTCCATTTTCCACAAACTCCCCGTCCACGATTTCAAACGAGGCAAGGAATTCAGAACCATCCACCACTTCGCCTTCAACGACGAATTGAGGCATGTCCTCTTCCGAGTATGTAGTATAAAAATCTCCGAGAAAGAGTTCGCCGCCGTCATCAAAGCGAAAAACAAGATTATCGCCCTGTTTTTCCATTTTAACGGATTCTTTGGCAAACTTCAGCTCAATGCGAATCGCCTTGGCAAGAAACGAAGAAGACACGCCCGCTTCTGGACGCGCTAAAACCAGTGTTGTTGCAGCCTTAGGTATCATACCCCACCCTCACAGTACTTCACGATAGAAAAAACATCTCTCTAGCAAGACAAAAGGCTG
>CAMTOM010000268.1 GCA_947074125.1 uncultured Desulfovibrionaceae bacterium | reverse complement strand
GCCAAGCAAAAAAAAAAACAACACACCAAAACTCAAAGAAAAAACACCGGCACGAACAGAACAAAAACCAAAACACCCCCGAACAACAACAAAAAAAACGGCGTCACGAACGGCAGGAAGGGCTCGGCGAAAAAAATCCCGCACAAGAAAAAATACGTCTTGAAGAAGGTATTTCTGCTTCAGAAACCGCACTCACCACAGCGCGCCAGAACGCGGCAGACACGCAGGAACAATTGCGTATACTGCAAAACAACATTACGGAGCTTGAAACAAATATCCGCAAAAGAACATCACGCTGCACAGATCTCTCAACTCAATTTATCCAAAATCTCACCAAACATGATTTTAGAGATGAAGAGACCTACCGCACCGCTCTTTTGCCCCAAGAAGAACGGGAACAGCTCACAAAAGCACTGCACCAGCAACAAGAACGACAAACAACAATTCTGGCGCAGCTAAAAGATAAAACACAACTCTTACAAGATGAGCGTCAGAAAAAACTCACAGAAGAAACACCAGAAAAACTTCATACACTTCTAGAAACATGCCAGCAGCAGCAAAAAGAATGTCAGCAAAGCATAGGAGCCTTACGCCAGCAACTCGAGACAAACCAGCAACAAAAACACATACGCGCTGCCCACATAAACAAAATTGAAGCACACGAAAGAGAGTATAAGCGCTGGAAACAACTCCATGACCTGATTGGTTCAAGCGATGGAAAGAAATACCGTAACTTTGCCCAAGGCCTCACCTTTGAAGTCATGATTGCCCACGCCAATCGGCAGCTACAAAAAATGACTGACCGCTATATTCTCCTCCATGACACCATACAGGCACTGGAGCTAAATGTGCTCGACAAATATCAGGCAGATGAAATCCGCCCTACCCGCAATCTTTCAGGAGGAGAAAGTTTTATCGTCAGTCTGGCATTGGCTTTGGGGCTCTCGCAAATGGCCAGTCAAAATGTCCGCGTTGACTCACTCTTCCTTGATGAGGGCTTTGGCTCACTGGATGAAGAGGCACTGGACAGCGCTCTTGAAACACTTGCCAGCCTGCATCAGGACGGTAAACTCATCGGACTCATCTCACATGTGCCCGCCATTCAGGAGCGCATCAGCACACAAATTCGCGTTATCCCGCACAGTGGCGGCAAAAGTCGTCTGTCCGGCTCTGGCTGTAAGGCATGTGAAGAGAGCACCTCATAATATAAAAAAAGAGAGCCACAACACTATGAGCTCTCCTCTCCAGAACCTGTTCACGATATGAAAGAACAAAAAAAGAGAACTCCCATCACCGAAGTCCTCCATACAAAGCGATCTTATATACACAAATGCTTTCGAAAAGCCTCAATATCTTCCAGTATACATGAAGCTCCAGCTTCTTCCAGCTCACAACGGGAACCATAACCCCATAATGCTCCCACACTCGCCATACCGAGCGTATTTGCTGCCAGTATGTCGTATTTGCGATCTCCTGTCATAAGACATGCCGCGATGCTCACACCCCCTGCTTCCTGACAGGCGTGGCGCAAAACATCTATTTTACTGTTTCGCCCTCCCTGTAAATCCGCTCCGCTCACAACATCAAAAAGAGAAAAAATCTGAAAGTATTCCAGTATTTGCCGTGCAAATACTTCTGGTTTTGAGGTGGCAAGACACAGAGTATGTCCTTTTTCCTTCAAAGCTCCCAGCATTGCTTCCACACCAGGGTAAAGGCGGTTTTCAAAAATGCCTTTTTCACGATAATACTCACGATATTTTGCCACTGCCACATGAGCATCAGCTTCTGTAAAGCCCATGCGTTCCTGAAAAGATTCCATCAGTGGCGGTCCAATACAGGGCAGCAGCAACGCATCATCAGCTTCTTTTCCAAAAAACTGAAGCGCATAGCGCAGCGAGGCAAAAATACCTTCACGCGAATCTGTGAGCGTGCCATCAAGATCAAAGAAAAACACGTCATAAATAGACATCTTCTCACCTCAACAAGCCAAAAGCCATCAAAAAAATAATTTGGGCACACACAATGTGCATTCAAAAAAATTACACAGAGTCTTTCCAGTACCACCATTTAAGCTTTTCTGGATCGTGCTGCTCATTATCTGCGAAATATACCACAAGACGATATACATACAGTACGCACCTATCAACATGCCCACCGTGCAGATGACAGTCCGCCTCATACATGGCTTCAGGACTCTGCCCTTTAAGCGAAGCAATATCTGTATAGCCCAGTCGTAAAAGATGCTGCTCCATGTTCTTGCCAACACCAGGAATGGAACAGAATTCTGTTTTTTCAATCATGGCAGCCCTCTGAAAATAAGAGTTAATCGCAAACATGATGATATAATGACAGCAACCACAAAAAAAGCCCCTCTTTGAGGGGCCAATTCTGTTTTCTGGTAGCAAGGGAGGGAGTTGAACCCCCGACACTGCGGGTATGAACCGCATGCTCTAACCAACTGAGCTACCTTGCCATAAATCACCACAAAAAGTGACGAGAAAAGCCTTTTATCCAATACACGCAGAAAAAGCAAGTACTTTCCCGCTACCTTATCCCCCCAACACCATGAAATAATATACCAGAGGTGCCAGCAAGAGTCGGTATATCGCAAAAGGAACAAGCGTCACCCGCCCAACCAGAGCCACAAAGGTTTTGATCGCCAGCAATGCGGAAAGAAAAGAACCAATAATACCGATGGCAAAAAAAGGAATGTCAGCACTGGTAAATAAATGCCAGTTCTTCAACATATCATAACCCGTTGCGGCAAACATAATGGGAACAGCAGCAATAAAGGAATACTCCGCCGCGACACTGCGTCGTGCCCCCAGCAACATGCCTCCCATAATGGTGGATGCTGAACGCGAAAAACCTGGCCAGAGGGAAAGGCATTGAAAAAGGCCAATACCCAGAGCAATTTTGGGGGTAACATCGTCCAGCGTCACACAGGTAGGACGCACACGGCGTCTTTCCGTCAGAATCATCAGTATCGCCCCAACAGCCAAAGCCATCGCCACCGTTGCGGGCGTAAAAAGATATTTCTTAATATATGAATGCGCGAGCAGACCCACAACACAGGCAGGCAAACACGTCAGCACAAGCAGCATAATGCCCCGCAGTCCCGCAAAGCGTACATAAGGCTGTGGGAACAGCAAACC
>CAMTOM010000267.1 GCA_947074125.1 uncultured Desulfovibrionaceae bacterium | reverse complement strand
AAAAAAATCCAACCTATCCTTTCTTAAACATTGAAAAGGAAGTGCATCACATCTCCGTCCTGTACGACATACTCTTTGCCTTCGACACGTAAAACGCCATCAGCGCGGCATGCGGCTTCACTGTCGTGAGACATATAGTCGGCATAGGAAATAACTTCGGCACGGATAAAGCCACGTTCAAAATCTGTATGGATAACGCCTGCTGCCTGTGGTGCTTTCCATCCCTCCTCAATGGTCCAGGCGCGGACTTCTTCCTGACCAGCGGTAAAGTAGCTGCACAGTCCAAGGGTGTGGTAGCCAGTTCGAATAATGCGAACGAGACCGCTTTCTGTAATGCCATATGAGGCGAGCATTTCTGACTGTTCTGCGTCATCGAGTCCTTGAAGCTCTTCTTCGAGGCGGGCACAGATGCGGGCAAAGCCAGAGTTTTCCTTTTGAGCGAGATCTGCGACTTTTTGCGAGAAGAGATTGCCTTCGGCGACATTGCTTTCGTCAACATTGGCACAGTAAATAACGGGCTTTGCTGTAATGAGGCCAAGTTCATGCCAGACACTGAGGAAGGCGTCATTATCTGGCAGGGTAAAGGTGCGTGCTGTTTTACCATCGTTCAGATGGGTGAGCAGAAGGCTCATGGCTTCGGCGGCGGCTTTTGCATTTTTGTCGTTACGGGCAAGCTTTTGCAGTTTGTCCAGGCGGCGTTCCACGCTTTGAATATCAGCGAGCAGAAGTTCTGTTTCTATGGTATCAATGTCGCGCAGGGGATCCACACCACCATCGACATGGGCGATATTTTCATCTTCAAAGCAGCGCACGACATGGAGTATTGTCGCACATTCGCGGATGTTGCCAAGGAATTGGTTGCCCAGTCCCTCGCCCTTGCTGGCGCCACGTACAAGGCCTGCGATATCAATGAAGTCTACGCTGGCATAAATGACTTTTTTGGGAGAAACCTTGGCTGCAAGCTGATCGACACGAACATCGGGCACGGCAACGGTTGCCTTGTTGGGTTCGATGGTGCAAAAGGGATAATTGGCTGCCTGTGCGTTCTGTGCTTTGGTCAGGGCATTGAACAGGGTGGACTTTCCCACGTTGGGCAGGCCAACGATACCGATGCTGAGTGCCATAGAAACTCCTTAAGTGGGGAATATAGAGATGAGTGCTTGTTAGCGTAGGACTCCTTGTAGTCAGAAAAGGCTTTGTTGGCAAGTCTGTCGTTATCTTCGCTTTCTCTTTTTTAGTATGATGAAGGAAGAGGCTGGATGTGTAACGAAGCGTGGTACTGAGTGAGGAAAGCAGAAATAATAATATGATGATTCTGATAAGTACTTGAAATATATTTTTTTTAATAAAGACAGCACCCTATATACATTTTCTTCATTTTTGTATAAAATTTCCATAGAGGATTTTACACAAATGACATATTCCGCAGGAACAAGAGAAATTCAGCTTCTTTTCGAGCTTTCCCAGGCTCTGGATGCTACAACAGATATTGGTCGCGCCCTAGATGTGGCATTGGCGCTTATGGCGCAATATATGCATATGATGCGCGGCAGTATTACCTTGATATCACCACATACAGGTGAAATTCGCATAGAAACTGCCTATGGCTTGAAACTTGCTGAAAAGCAGCGAGGTCGCTATTCGCTGGGAGAAGGGGTTACTGGGCGAGTCATTCAGACGGGTAGGCCAATGGTGGTTTCCAATATTTCGCAGGAACCTCTTTTTCTGAATCGTACCCGTTCACGTAATCTGGCAAAAGATACCATTTCTTTTATCTGTGTTCCCATACGATTGCAGGATCAGGTGCTTGGTGCGCTTTCTGTAGATCGCCTTTTTGCGAATGATCGTGCTTTGGAAGAAGATGTTCGTTTATTGTCCATTATTACTTCTCTGCTGGCGAGGGTGGCGCGAGAGCGCCAGAAAACTATGGATGAGCGAGCTGCGGCGATCGAAGAAGACATGCGCTTGCGTAACTCTCGCGCTCCTTCATCGCGTCCTGATGGTTTTGTAGGGAATTCTGATGTTATGAGCAGCGTCTATGAGCAAATCGCACAAGTGGGGCCTTCTGGAAGCACTGTGCTGCTGTATGGAGAAAGCGGCACGGGTAAAGAGCTTGCGGCACAAGCGATTCATGCTGTGAGTGGACGACGGGGGGGGCCTTTTGTTTCGTTAAACTGTGCGGCTCTGCCAGAAAACCTCATTGAAAGCGAGCTGTTTGGGCATGAGAAAGGCGCGTTTACGGGAGCCATTTCGACACGAAAAGGACGCTTTGAACTGGCAGATGGTGGTACATTGTTTTTAGATGAAGTGGGGGAACTGAGTTTTATGGTGCAGGCCAAGTTGTTGCGAGTGATTCAGGAACGTCATTTTGAACGCTTGGGGAGTATGGAAACCTGCGCTGTTGATGTGCGCATTATTGCGGCGACCAATCGTTCCTTGCCAGAAATGGTGGAAGAGGGAACATTTCGGCGGGATCTGTACTATCGTCTGAATGTTTTTCCTATCAAGATGCCTCCTTTGCGGGAGCGCTCCAATGACATCCTGCCTTTAGCCATGCACTTTCTTAAAAAATATGGTCGGGCGAATGGCAAGCATGATTTGCGTCTTTCTCTCTCCTGCATGGATATACTGCAACGCCATGACTGGCCTGGCAATATTCGGGAGCTGGAAAACTGTATGGAACGTGCGGTTTTGCTGGTGGGGCAGGAAGGCCTTATTTCGCCACAGCATTTGCCTACCGCTTTGCAGGGGGCTGCCGGAGAGGCAGCACGGTCTGATGCGCGTGTGCTGCCTTCGGGGACATTACAGGAGCGTTTGGAAGAGCTGGAGCGTGCGTGTATTAAAGATGCTTTGGAGCAGAGTCGTGGCAATATTGGCAAGGCTGCGCGTATACTGGGCTTAACAGAGCGGATTATGGGACTGCGTATGCGCAAGTATGCTTTGAGCTATAAGCTCTATCGTCAGCGAACAATGCGGCAGGAAGAGGAGAACTAGCTTTATACAAAAATGTATAAATAATGTATGATATTGAAATATATAAATAAATTATATTTTTTGTGGATATTGTGACTATTTAGCTTTTGGATGAGAGTTTTTGGCAGGCTTTTTTCTACATTTGCGTATATTACCTCTTTTCTTGAGGGAGGGGAGATTCATAAAGAAAAAGTTTTACAAAAGTAAATATATAAATA
>CAMTOM010000266.1 GCA_947074125.1 uncultured Desulfovibrionaceae bacterium | reverse complement strand
CCACCGCACCACTGGTAGAGCGTGGGCTCATTGCTGATCAGAAGAGGTAAGCACAAGGAGTCATTCCTGATCTCCCTGTGACAGATACCATAAAAGAAGTAAGCATACCGCATCAACACCCGTCCATTCCAGAAGATCCGTCTGCCGCAACGCCTCCACTTCCTCACGAAACCGTTCTCCGCACCATTGAACGAACGCCCTTACGTGCCGTACAGACACCACAGGCTTTTCAACGTATCGCATTGCGTCATGCCCATGAAGAGGCTCGCCAAAAAGAACGTATCGTCACCGATGACGCAGCCATGATGGAAGATAGTGGTTTTACAGTTGTTATTGTGCCAGGAGAAAGTACGAATATGAAAATAACCACCCCTGATGACCTGCGCCTGCTGGAAACACCTCAAGAGCCTTCACATATTCCCTGTACAGGATTCGGCTACGATGTGCATCGTTTCGGTTCAGGTCGTCCTCTCAAGCTTGGCGGCATTGCCATTCCCAATGCACCGGAAATTGTAGCGCATTCAGATGGTGATGTCCTCTTGCACGCACTTATGGATGCCCTGCTCGGCTGTGCGGCGCTAGGGGATATTGGTGAGCACTTTCCTGACACAGCCCAGGCGTATGACAATATCTCTTCTGTTCTTCTTCTCGATGAAGTTTTGGAGCGAATACGCAAACGCAATATACAGCCAGTCCACGTGGATATGACGATTGTCACACAGACCCCTAAAATCGCTCCTTTTCGAGAAAATATTCGTAAAAATGTAGCCCGTCTGCTTGCCCTTGAAATACAGGCAGTCCACCTGAAAGCCACCACTGAAGAAGGACTTGGCTTTACAGGAGCGAAAGAAGGAATCAAGGCTTTTGCACAAGTAACGGCTTGGCGCAATCGATAAACACCTTTTTCTGCTGGATACCCCGAACAAAAACCTTTCAGAAACATGCCTATACGTTCATAAGACCTCTTGTCCAAAATCTTTCTTGTGTATATTATGCCGTGCGGAGAGTTTTTACAGCGGAGAGGTTTCATAAATGTCTGAGTTGTCGCACCCCTGGCTTGATTCATACGCTGCGGATGTTCCCCACACACTCCCAGCCTATTCTGGTTCACTCTCTGCCTTTCTGGACAAGGCAGCGCAATCCTACCCCCAGCGTAAAGCTATTATGTTTCATAATAGCAGTCTCACCTATGCAGAGCTTCAGAAAAAATCTGAAATTCTCGCCGCCTTCTTACGCCATCGGGGCATTCAGGAGGGAGACCGTGTTGCGATTATGCTCCCCAACCTCCCCCAGACAGTTATTGCCTTCTGGGCTGTAATGAAAGCGGGCGCAACGGCAGTTATGACAAATCCACTCTACATGGAAAAAGAGCTGCTTTTTCACTTCAATGATGCCAATGTCAAGCTGCTCATCACTCTGGATTTGCTCTGGAATAAAATTGCTCCTTTGCGCAAACAACTCCCCATCCAAAGCTTTCTTATCACATCTATCAGTGACGCATTGACCTTTCCACTCAATCTTCTTTATCGCTTCAAACAGCATCGCCAAAAAGCTACCCGTATTTCCCTACCCGTCAACGATTCCGCATTCTTCCTGTGGCAACAGGTTTCGCGCACTCAAAAACGCTATACCTGCCCCACAGACTCTCCTCCCTCCCACTCTGCTGTCATCCAGTATACAGGAGGTACCACAGGTCACCCCAAGGGTGTCTGCCTTTCTCATGCGAACCTTGGCAGCAACTGCCTGCAAACTCTGGCTGCTGTTCAGGTGGATGGAAGCATCCAGCATTCTTTTGTGGCTCTGCTCCCCTTTTTCCATGTATACGGGCTCACCGTAAATCTTCTCATTCCTGTTATCCTTGCCGCAACAACGCTCCCTGTTCCCCGTTATGTGCCACAAGACATTCTGAAGATTATTACAAAGCGCAAACCCACATTTTTTCCAGGCACACCAGCCGTTTACAGTTCTCTTTTGCAGCAAAAAAATCTCGCAGCCCATGACCTGAAAAGCATACGCATCTGTATTTCCGGTTCTGCACCACTCCCCCGTACAGTTTTTTCCGAGTTTCAGCACATTACTGGCGCTTCCATCGTAGAAGGCTTTGGTCTGACGGAAGCCTCACCCATCACCCATCTCACACCTCTTGATACGCAAAAACGCCGTGAAGGCTCTATTGGCCTCCCCCTCCCTGGCACAGAAGCATGCATCATGGATCAGGAAACAGGAACGCAGATTCTGCCACCAAATAAAGAAGGAGAACTTGTCATCCGTGGCGCACAAGTCATGGAAGGCTATCTGAACAACCCTGAAGAAACCGCCGCAACATTACGCGATGGCTGGCTCTATACAGGTGATATTGCCCGAATGGATACAGACGGATTCTTTTATATTGTGGATCGCAAAAAAGATGTCGCCCTTGTTGGCGGCTACAATGTCTACCCAAGAGAAGTAGAAGAAGTTATTCTGGAGCATCCTGATGTGCTGGAGGCCTGTGTTGTCGCCATCAGCCACCCACTGCGCGGGGAAAGTATCAAAGCTTTTGTTGTTCTTAAGAACGGCAAAATTTCGGAAAAAGGTTCCCTTATTACATGGTGCCGCAGCAAACTGGCATCGTACAAGGTTCCACGCGAAATCGAATTTCGAGATGCGCTTCCTAAAAGCTTGCTGGGCAAAGTACTGCGCCGTGAATTACGTGATGCAGAACAGGCACAGCACACGGAGACAGCATAATATTTCTATCCATCGAATGGCTGGTACTGACATGCCAGCCAAGTCTACCATCAACTTCAATCCAGACTTTCAAAACTCTCCAGGGCATAGCGGGCAGCTTCCTGTTCTGCTCGCTTTAAACTGGAACCGCTTGCCTCAAACACGCTTGCCTTCGTGTCTGGAAGTGTAAGACGCACATGAAAAACCTTGGCGTGCTCAGGCCCTTCGCTGCCCAGCATCACATAGAGAGGTCTTTCCCTGAAGAGTTCCTGCATCAATTCCTGTAAACGCGTTTTGTAGTCTTTACGTATTTTCCCACCAGATTCCTCCGGCCAGCGCCTGCAAAAAAGTCTACAGACCACTTTGCGCGCTGCCTCAACACCAGCATCCACAAAAACCGCCACCCCACACGCCCCCCCCCACCCACATAGACTCCCCACACCCCCCCCCCCCCCGCCCCCCGCCTCACCCCCCCCACACCCCCCATCC
>CAMTOM010000265.1 GCA_947074125.1 uncultured Desulfovibrionaceae bacterium | reverse complement strand
GCAGCTTTGGCAACAGAAATTTCAGCACCCTTATTATGTGCTTTGGCAACATCACCCAAGTTTTCAAAGAAAGTCTTTGTCAAATTATACACATCTTCATCAGACATATCTTTGCGAACAACAAGAATAGCCTGCACAGAAAGAGTTTCTACAGGCGCATCCTGCCCCTTGTAGGTTCCAGCAGGGATGGCATCTTTAACCAAAAAAGGAAACTTCTTGATGATTTCATCTTCTTTGGGGCCATTCATAGGCACAAAAGTCACTTCCTGCGTTGTCGTGATGTCCTGAATGGCAGGATTTGGGGTGCCGATTGTAAACACAAAAGCGTCCAGGGCACGGTCTTTAAACTGATCTGCGGTTTCGCCGTATGGCAAGAATATAGGGTTAATATTCTTGTAATCCAATCCGTAGAACTCGAAAATCTGACGGCAATTGATCTCATTACCGCTTCCACGTGCGCCTACAGAAACTTTTTTGCCTTTAAAATCTTCGATCTTGTTGATACCGCTCGCTTTTGTAGCGACGACATGCAAAAATTCAGGGTACAGACGGGCAATCGCACGCACATTTTCAAACTTCTGCTTGTAAGGCTCCAGACCTTTATATGCGGCATCTGCAACGTCATTCTGAAGAATGGCAAGATCAATTTCACCAGAATCAATAAGGCGCATATTCTCTCCAGAAGCTCCTGTGGCCTGAGGCGTCACAGCAAAAGCGCCATTGCTCTTTGAGCTTATTGTCTGGCTGATAGCGCCACCAAGAGGAAAATATACGCCAGAAGTCCCACCAGTTCCCATAGTCAAACGCTGTTCAGCCGCAATACTCATTGTTGCTGTCAACACAAAAGCACTGGCAATCACAAGAGTCAAAATTCGCTTCATAATTACTATTTCCTCCCAAAAAACAGAAAGCGGCTTTAGAAAAAACCGCCGTCTTTATCGAAGATATACCAATTTTCTCCGATCATAACGACAGCAGTCGTAAAGATTTCTCATATCTTCCGACAAATAACAAAGAAGATTTTCTTCACGAAAAACTCTTTTGGTCGTATTGATGGGAAAATATTGACAAGAATACACGCAATCAGCGGATTTTCATCAATAGTCCATAGCCTCTTATTTTTCTACATGAATATCCCACATGGCACAAGGAGATTTTTTTCTTGCATATTATCTCACTGCGTATGAGAATACGTATTCATTTTCGCCTTGGAGATTATGATGAATTTCTTTATATGGGCCATGGAGCTCCTTCTCCTGACAGCTTCTCTCATGCTTGTTTTTAGCTTGATGCCTCGGCGTCCCCTATTTACCTACCTCGCCAATTTTCTTGGCCCTCTAGGTATTGTCTTGGGATGTGCTCTGGGAATGACAGCCCTTTTTATGGGAGAATGGGAATCAATACTCCAATGGTCCGTTCCCTGGGGGCTGCCACTGGGAAGCGGACGAATGGGCATTGATGCCATGAGCCGCATATTCCTCCTTCCCGTTTTTGGCTTGGGGGCGATCTGTACCCTTTCTGGAGTCATGAGCTTCAAGCATTACTCCCATACAGAACACAACTTTGCTGCTCACTGGTTTTTTTTCTGTTTTCTGGTGCTTGCCCAGGCTATTGTCATTGCATCACGAGACGCTGTGCTCTTTTTGCTTGCATGGGAAGTCATGTCGCTTGTTCCCTTCTTCCTCATCAATTTCAATGATGATGAGCCTTCTGTGCGTGAAGCATCCTGGACATATCTCATTGCAGCGCATTTGGGAGCTGTCTTCTTAATAGCTCTTTTTGCACTGCTCTGGTATCTGAGTGGGAGTTCCTATTCTTTCTTCTCCGGCATCAAGGCTCAGCCAGTCTTCCTTTCTGCCATATTTGTCCTGAGTCTTCTTGGCTTTGGCGCGAAAGCCGGCATCGCCCCACTACACATTTGGCTCCCTGAGGCACACCCTGCGGCGCCAAGCCATGTTTCAGCATTTCTGTCTGGTGCGATGATAAGCGCCGGACTATACGGCATTTTCCGCATTTTTGATTGCATACTGCCGGTCAACCCCTTCCCCGTCTGGTGGGGATGGACACTTCTTGTACTGGGTATGTCTACAGCATTGATGGCTATCTTTAAAGCATCCTCACAAGTAAACCTCAAGCGCCTGCTTGCCTATTCCAGTGTGGAAAATATGGGCATCATGTTTGTGGCTTTAGGCACAGGACTTATTGGACTCTCGCTGCAAGATACCCTTATCGCCATTCTTGGTTTTAGTGCCTGTTTGCTGCATATGATCAACCATGCAGCATTTAAAGGTCTGCTCTTTCTGGGCAGTGGTGAAATTTTGCATAGTGCCCATACGGTACGCCTCGACCTCCTTGGTGGTCTTCAAAAACGCCTCCCCATGCTGGGAACGCTCTTTGCCCTGGGGACAGCAGCCATTGTGTCTCTGCCGCCTCTCAATGGCTTTATGAGTGAATTCCTTCTGGCATTGGCACTCAGTCACGGCATTACAACACATGCGCAGGAAAGTCGTCTTGCCCTTCTGCTTACCATGGCTGGCATCATGTTCATCGGAGCACTCGCGATGGTAACATTCGCCAAAGCATATGGTATGGCTTTTCTTGGGGAGCCCCGTTCCGGTGCTGCGGCCAATCCAGAAAAACCCCATTCCCTGACCATGCTGCCGCTCTTCCTGCTTGCTATCGCTTGTGTCGCACTGGCCGTTCTCGCGCCACAATGCTTTGAGCACACCCTGCCCGCACTCTATTCCATTATGACAGGCGATACAGCCCCTGTACCTTCTGTCATTAAAAATACCTTTACCCCAGGGATCAAGGAAACACCTTTTACTGTACCTGTTCCCTTCGGTTATGTGGCACTGCAAAATGTTCTTCTTGTTGGACTGACAGCCTTGCTCTTCATTATCGTTCTTCTTATGTTGCGCCGCATCCTTCTGCGTAAGGGAAAAGTGCGCCACAGTCAGGTATGGGGATGTGGCTTTCTCAAGCCAACAGCCCGCATCCAGTACACACAGGACTCTTTTGTGCAGCCACTCTCACACTCTTTTAAAACCCTGATGGGACTTAAGGTCAGAAAGTATATGGAGCCAGGCTACTTCCCACAACGGGCATCCCTTGATGTTGCCTCGCCAGATCGCTTGCGAACCCGTATTTTTGTTCCTCTCTTTGAAGCGGTACGACGCGTCTGCGACTCGCTCAAAGTGATTCAGTCTG
>CAMTOM010000264.1 GCA_947074125.1 uncultured Desulfovibrionaceae bacterium | reverse complement strand
GGGGTGAGGTGGTTGTGTTGGGGTGTGTTTGGAGTGGGGTTCGGGCGGGGGCAGGAGAGGAATGTGGAACGGGAGGGGGGAAGTGGCGAGCAAGCGCAAGGGCTGTGTTGCTGTTGCGATTTTGGTAGGCAGAAGATTGACAATAGCGAGGTAAAGAGGACGTATGTCCTGGGTAATGGCTTTTGTCTCAGAAATGACAAAAATATTTTCTTCCTCAAGTGCCCGACGTGCAGGAAGATCCGCTGGAATGTTAATAGGCATATGTTCCTCTTGAAAAAGAGCATCGAAGGACAGACTGCTCTCGTTTTTTTTAATTCATGGCAAAACGCTAGGTTTTGTCAAGAGTCTTTTACGCTCTTTGAAGAAGAGATGAGTTGAAGAAGCTCTTTGGCATTGCTAATGATTGTTGTTCCTCCTGCGTCATGGATGTCTTTGGCGCTTTGGAATCCCCAACTCACACCGATGGGAATCATTCCTGCTTTTTGTGCTGTCATCATATCAACGTTACTGTCGCCGACATACCAGCATTCTTTTGGGCGTATATTTTGCTGGCGAAGGATATCAAGAGCGGCTTGGGGATCTGGCTTCAAAGGGACATCAGGCAGTGCGCCCTGCACATGAAGAAAAGGAATTTCTGGAAAGAAGTGACTGATCAGCATTTTTGTCCAGCGGTCAGGTTTGTTGGAAAGCACCATAAGTGACAATTGGCGTTCTTTGAGGGCGTAAAGCGTTTCGCTAATGCCAGGATAAGGGCGTGTTTCCTGCCAGAGTGCTGTGGCATAATGTTTTTTGGCGCATTCGGCAAGTTTGTATATCTCATCATCGGAGGCGTGTTTTGTGAAGTCTTTGGGAAGAGCCAAACGTATCAGGGCTGTGAATCCATTGCCCACAAAATGGCGGTAGGCAGCGATAGGATGTGTTGGAAAGTTATGTTCATCCAGCATCGCATTGCAGGCGATACCAATGTCATTGAGCGTGTCCAGAAGTGTTCCGTCCAAATCAAACATAAATGCGTTCATAATGTTTTCCCGAAGAAGGTTAGTGAAGATCATCCAAAGCATTTGTGGAGCTCATGCTTATGATACGGAAGCCTTGCTGGATTGCAAGGTCTGTTCGTGCTTTTTTTGTGTGTATGTTTGGAGTGTGCCTTGGCTGCTATGGATATTGGTATAACTATTTAATATTAGTATTCTTTTTTTGTCGAAGCTGAAGAGGTTTTCATAAGGAAGGCTCGCTGGCATGTCGTGGATAAATTTGCTATACTGGCAACGTGATGTATATTTAGATACAGGTCACGTCTTGGTATTCACTGTTAACCTTAATTTGTAACATACACGGAGAACACGATATGATACGCAGTGTGTTCACATTAAATGATATCGGTCGTGAGGGCGTCTGGCTTTTGGCGCAGCAAGCCAATGGTATTCCAGACGCAAAGAGTAGATCTGATTTCTTGGAGGGGCGTACGGCGCTGATGCTTTTTGCAGAAGACTCGTTAAATGAGCGCTTATGCGTAACGGCGGCAGTGCGTCAGATGGGGGGGCAGGTCGTCTTTGTTCCGAAAGGAGACTGGGTAGCAACAATGGCCAGTTTCCCCGTGCAGATGACGGTGCTTGGACGCTACTATGTGGACTGTACGTATATTTATGGTGTGGATTTGGATGCTCAGGAGTGTCGTGAATATATTACTGATACGCCTTGCATCAATCTTGGTTCTCAAAATGCGGAGCCAGCGAATGTTCTTGCTGATTTAGCGTGTCTTTTGCGGTATTCTGACGATTTTGCACAGGCAAAGACAACCTGGCTGGGGCTCCCAAATGGGGCATTATATTCTTTGTTGGAAGCGGCAGCGATGTTCCCTTTCTCTTTACGTATTGCCGTGCCGGAGAACATCTCTCTTGATATGGGGAAAGTTCAGGCTGCTCAGTATGCTGGTGCTCATGTGGAAGTGTGTGCTACCAAAGAAGAAGCCGTACGTGATACGAATTTTATTTTTGCTGGTACCCGTCCCAAAGATCCTGTGACTATGAGTAAATGGTGTCTTGATGACGATTTGGTAGGTAAAGCGGCACCGGACGCACATTTTCTTTTGTCTGCAAGCCCCGTCGATGCGCTGTGTATCACGCCCCCATTGCTCTCAAGCAAACGTTCGCTTCTGGTACTTCAAGCAGAAAATCGCCTGCGTGTACACAAGCGATTGCTGCATTGGGCTTTTGGTGGAGAAGAATAAAATTACTCTCCTATCGGACAGGCTGGAACGGTTATTCTATGGCAAAGTCATACTGATCCAGCTTGTCCCATATGGCGCTAATAGTCAGTGCCATGGTTCCTGCAATAACCGCACAGCTCTTTTGAGGCGCATTCTGCATGGGTGTGCCTAAAAGACGCTGAAAGAACAATTCTGGACAGCGTTGCTGTCTTTCCTGTGCCATACGTTCCAGGTAGGCAGAAAAAGCATCATCAATAAAATGGTTCACGGCAGCTTCATCTAGCGTGTCGTGCAGATTGAGTAACTGTCGTGTTTGGCGCAGGTACTCTACAAGTACGCTGTTTGGAGCATGAACCATAAGTCCTGTGGTGACAGCAGCATGAACGAATGCTGTCCACTCCTGAAGTAGTTTGGGTACACTGCTTCCTTCAGTATATTGAGAGGGGAGGGCGGCACTGTTTCCCAAGCGCAAAATGCCTTGCGGGCGGGTATTTATCCGAAAAAGAATACAGGCTGCATCGACACTTTGTGCGAAGCTCAGTCTTTTCTTTTTAGGGGGTTTGGATTCAGTGACGGTAGTTGCTTTCATAATGTCCTCATTCGTTGTCTAGCATATGAATAGTTTTTCCTGTATGCACGTATCGTCCAGATATATTTTTTATTCAGGGCTTATCGGCAAATACCGATATTTTTCCTGTACTGTCATGAGAAAGATATTGGAATTATTGCTCTAAAACATATAAAATTTATTTTTCTTTTCTGTATTTCTTGTGACAGGAAATCGGTATTACTCGCTCAAATCCCCCTTATTTCTTTCGTGCTGCTTCTGCATCGGGCCAAAAAAGGCATTCACGTGTAGGGGCATATCCTGCCAAAAAAGCTTCTTCCAGAGAGGAAAAGTATACCTGATTCCTTTTGCTGATATTGGCAACCGTGGGGCGTCTGGCTCACTGAATGTGTTGTCAGTTTCGGTTCCCTTGTTGTGTGTCCTTGGCAATGGGGTGTGCGT
>CAMTOM010000263.1 GCA_947074125.1 uncultured Desulfovibrionaceae bacterium | reverse complement strand
GTTTTGCAGGAAAAAGAAATTGAGCGCGTTGGGGGAGTGGGTATTAAGAAGATTGATGTGCGCATCGTTGCCGCAACCAATCGCGATCTTGAAGAAGAAGTTGCGGCAGGGCGCTTTCGAGAAGACCTTTTTTATCGCTTGAATGTTATTCCTTTGCACTTGCCGCCCCTTAGAGAGCGTGGCACTGATATTCTCCTGCTTTGTGAACACTTCCTTAAGCGTTTCAGTGAAAAAGATGGACGGGAGCTGCTCTTGCTTTCGCCTGCGACAAGAAAGGTTTTGCTGGCCTATGCTTGGCCAGGCAATGTTCGGGAGCTGGAAAATCTTATGCGGCGCCTGTGTATCCTTGTTGAGGGAGATACAGTAACATCTCATGACCTGCCTGAGAAAGTTCTTGAAGGTGTGGATATTGATACACTGCCTGAAGAACCACAGCCATCCACATATCTACCTGCCAGTTATGGACAGGGGGGATTTTCGTGGCCAACACTAGCTACTTTGAAGGATCATGAGCAGGGCTTGAAAGAGTTTCTTGAAACAGTGGAGAATCGTTTGCTTGATGAAGCATTGGAGCAGGCGGATGGTGTGAAAAATCAGGCGGCGGAACTGCTTGGTATTAAGAGGACAACATTGATTGAGAAGCTGCGTAAGCGTGGTCTTTAAGATACTGTTGTTATTGTAACGGTCTTTTTCTGAATATATCTCAGATGTACTTCCTGCCATTGGCAGGTTTTTTTTATTCTGTATCAGACGTTTTCAGAGAATGTAGACCGATGTGAATAGCGTTTGCTGGGAATGGGCAGTGTACTTGATTTGGTCAGGAGCATTTTGATATTGCGTACGATACGTTCTGGTTGGACTGGTTTGGTAATATACATATCGGCACCAAGACTCATGGCATGTCGAATGCTTTCTTCTGCTGTTTCTGTGGAGAGAATGATAATAGGGGTTTTTGCATGATTCTTGATGTCACGTATGGCTTTTATGAGTGAAAAGCCATCCATGTGCTCCGTATTGATGTCGGTAATAACAAGGTTTATTTTGTTCCCCTGATAAGAAAGATCTGTAAGTGCCTCTACTGCATTGGATGCGGTTGATACTTTGAATCCTTCTCCTTTGAGAAGAAAGGAAAAAAGATTACGAATTTTTTCTGAGGCATCGACAACAAGGATATGCCTGTTCATTTATTGCTGTCCTCTTATTGAGTGATCTTCAGAAGATTTTGCTGTTACCTGCTTGTGGTGGGCATATGCTTCATGTGCGGCCTCACGTATTTCTGTGTCTTTGTGTTTTTGCAGCGTACACAGTGCTTTTGAGGCTCCTTTTCCTCCAATATTTCCCAATGCTTCTATAATGGCAAAAGACTGCATGGGGCGGGAGGCATCAAAATGGCTCATCAGTGTTGGAATGGCTTTTTTATAGCCAAATTTTCCAATAGCTTCGATAGCTTTGGCACAGACTCTGGGATCTTCATCGCAAAGTAATGGAATGAGATAGGGAGCAGCATAATGTGCCTTTTTTTCACGTAAAAGAACAATGGTAGCGATGCGTACACAGGGGGAATCTGCCTCTAAACAGGGAATAAAAAAGGGAAGATGTTCTCTGGAAAACGAATAATGCATTGCTGTGAGTGTTTCCAGCGTGATGCGCTGCACGTGCTGGTCTGTATCCTGCAAGGTATTCAAAAGGTGGATATAGCTTTCTTTTTCCTTAAAGTGTCCTAAAGCGTAAACAGCCATCATTTTTTGTAAGGGAGCTTTTGCTGTCTGAAACAGTCGAATAAACCGCTCATGCATCTGAGGCGGTTTTTGATTGATACAGGCAATGAGAGCCGCTTCCCGTACCTCCTGACGAGAGACGTGCAAAAAGGAGAATATCTTTTCCTCATCAACATTACTTTCGCTATGACTAAAAAAGTTCAAAGCAATTTTTATTTGTTCTGCGTTTTGAGACTTTTCCAGAATACCCTGGAAGAAAGGAAGTTCTTTGTCATTGGCGCAACGAGCGAAGGTGTCATATACCAAGGATTGTAGATGTTCTGGCAATGACGGCAGCTCTTCCCGTAGCAATTCAAGAGCTTCTGGGGTACTCATAATGGTCAGGGTTCTAAGTGCGATATCTGCCATAAGAGGTTCTTCACTATTGAGAGCTTCACGAATACTTTCATTCACACCCATACGAACGAGTGTGCATAGTGCGGATTTGAATATTCTTGACTTGTTTTGCTTTAAAGATTTGCAGGCAAACCCCAAAACAGCCATGCAATTTTCAGGTGTTCCCATGCTGCCAAGAACAAGCAGGGCATTTTCCTGAGCTTCCACAGTGTCACTGTAGTCGAGCATGTGCAGGAGAGTGGAACTAAGATCTTCCTGTTCTTCTCCTGAAAGATGATCTGCAAAGTGATCACCAGCGATACGTAAAAGAGCTTGGATGCTGCGCGCACATAAAGGTGGCGATGTTTTTTTCATGAATTTGAGTAAAAAAGGAATGGCTTTCAACTTTCCTTGTGCTCCCAGCGCCTCTACCGTAACAGAGGCCATGGGGGCAGAGCAGTTTTCCAGTGAGTGTGCGAGCTGCTCAACGGCATTCCCAGCCTGTATTTTACTCAGGCTCTCAACAACAGCAAAGCGCACCCATTCGTCATCATCCAGAGCCTTGATAAGGGCATCAACAGATTGTGGATAATTGAGACGCCCCAGACTCACAGCCGCTTGATGGCGTACATCTGAATCAGGATCATTCAGAAGAACTTTTCCCAGAAAAAATATACTTTTGGGGGCTTTGGCGTAGCCTAAAATATCGATAATAGCGATTCGTGTAGCTGTGTTGCTCCCCTCAAAAGCTTGTTGCAAAGCAGGGATATCTTCTTCGGCAACATCACGCAGGATAGAGAGCGCGGTGTTACGAATAATACTTTTGTCACTATTGAGAAGGGGGATGAGGGCAGTAACAATGGTCGCTGGATGCTTCTGACTGGGAGTATCTTCTGATGGCGTATGTGCCTGGTCACACGAGGGAGCAATAAGACGTCGCAGTAGAGTAACTGCTGTTTGGGGGGCAATATCTTCTGTGTGCAGACTTTTTTTGAGAGAAGCCTGCTTCGATGTGTGGATATCTGACAATATATCCATGATAGTATTTTGTGTATGGCCTTATATTAGTTTGTTTTTTTGAAAAAATACGTTTTTCTGAAAATATTTGAAGTTCATACAAAGCTATATG
>CAMTOM010000262.1 GCA_947074125.1 uncultured Desulfovibrionaceae bacterium | reverse complement strand
AGTGAACGTGGTTGTCTGCTCTCTGTGCGAACCGAAGAAATTCTTCTCGGATATTCTGAAGAGTGGCCAGAATACGAGATGATGCTGTTTCTTCGTAGGTTGTAATGGTAAGATGCTGTGCTACTTCTCGTAATCCGGAAAGCTCTCCTTGGTGTAAGAGAATGAGACGACCCGCAGTGGCGGATGCTATAGAAAGCTCTGTTCGAAGTTTCTGGGCATCTTGTAATGACAGACTAAAACTGTTTTCGACTCCAGTAAGTTCGAGGCTGAGGCGACAGGGATCGGAGGGCAGACCATCAACACAAAGAGCCACACAAGATGGAACGCCCACAAGCAAAGCAGGCATGATAGCTGCCATAAGGCGTGCTGCCGCAGTATATTGGGGCGTAAATGCTATACAGACAAAAGGGGCGGGGGTATGTTTTGTGTATTGCCAAAAGCCCAGACGGCTATTGGAGAGGCGTATTTCATGGCTGTCTGGGTGTTCTCCATAAAAAGTATGGCAAAAAGCGATTCCATTTTTAAGTGCGGCGCGGAGCTGGGGGGAGATAGTGTTGTAAGCGTGTATATTCCCTGCATCATCGAGACGATGTGTTTCAAGCCATGAAGGGAGTATATTGCTACTTTCTGACAGCAGGCTCATGAGGCATCCTTTTGTGAGGCAAGAAAGAGGGAGGTAGCGTGTAGTGCCTGTGTATAGTACGTGCTGCGCAGAAGATTGTTTTGAGCGGCTTTTTCGAGAAGTGCTGGGGAGAGATTGCCTGTTTGGGGAGCATCAGGACACATCACAAAAGCATCTGGACAGTATTCTTGTATAAGTGCCTCTTTTAGAGGGCTGTCGGCATTTCCGTTATCAAGTATGATAGGTTGTGGCATTGTGCGAGGAGTACTTTGTGTTGTGTGGCTTGCACCCGCATAAACGCAGTGTGCCCCGTTAAGAGCCATTTCCTGGTCTCGTGTGAGAAAGATACGTGCGCCTGCACGCAAAGCAAGATCAAGAATGGAGTGGTCAGGTTCGTGTGTTTCAGGTATCGCCATAAATAATTCAAATGGGATATACATGGATGCTTCAATCAGCGATGCTGCAAGGCCAGTATCAGCTCTTCCTGTCCACGCGATGCGCAAGCCTTCCAAGGGTTCCTGTGTGGAGGGTATATGGGCTTGTGAGGCAATGAGTGTGCGTAAAAGAGCAAGATCCGCCAGAGCAGAAACAGGATCACTTATTTTACATCCCATATTGAGACAGGGAAGGTGCGTTTGTTCTTCAGCTTGTAAAAATGCTGCATATGATGTCGACTCAGAAAGGAAAAGGAAGGTATTTGCAGTCGATTCAGCATTTTCATGTGAGTCTGGAAGTTGTGTTATGTGCTTTGCTGCAATCGCAGATGTTGCTGTGAGGGCATCCAGAGCTGCTTCATGTTTACGGGAGAGTGTAGATGTTTTTGTGTGATCAGCAAGTAGCAATACGTGGAGGTTCGCTGGCAGTGGTGGCAGTGAGTTTTGTTCTAAAGTGCGCAAAACTCGCCAGATATTTTCCTGTCCCAGATCCCGTAAAGAAAAAATGGAAGATACCATTGTTATATCTTTGCCAAATGGCGTGTTTGTTCGACATTTTTTAAAAAATGACATATGCCCCGTCATAGGAGTATGAAGCATATGCGGAAAGTGCATAAAAATCCATATCGCTCTTATCGGAAACGTTGTGCTGTTTCTTCTGATGAAGTTTCTTTTCGGATTGTTGTTGAGGAAACGGATTTGTTTGTTACGGCTGCTGGGGATTTTTCAGAAATTCTTCTTAAGGCCATTCGTGAATGGCGGGGTGAAATTCAGGCATGGTGTGCCATATATCCTGAATTTCGTACATCACTCGTTCCCCTTCAAGTACCTGAAAATGCTCCTGCAATTGTATGTCGTATGGCATATGGAGCAAAGTTGGCAGGAGTGGGACCTTTTGCGGCTGTGGCGGGTACTATTGCTGAAATGGCGGCGAATTTTTTACAACCTTTTTCTCCTGATGTCAGTGTGGAAAATGGTGGTGATGTTTATATTCATTCCACAAGGGAAAGAGTTATCGGTATATTGCCAGAGCCAGAAAGTGGACAAATGATAGGGGTGAGGGTCGCCCCAGAGGATTTTCCGCTTTCTTTTTGTGCGTCCTCAGCGCGTATTGGGCATTCATTGAGTTTGGGCAATGGCGATATTGCTGTAGTAAGGGCGCGTGATGGAGCCTTTGCTGATGCAGCAGCGACTGCTCTATGCAATATGCTTCATGAAGACAGCGATGTGGAGCGAGCAGTGAGCAGGGCACAGCAACTGGTAGCATTGGGCGGTTTAGAAGGTGTCTTTGTTCAGTGCAATGACAAGATGGCTTTTTGGGGGCGTATGGAACTGGCAATGGCAGAATAGAGAGATGAAGATGAAAAATATGCCACAATATCATAATATAGTGGTGTTTATGTGTATACTTTGTCTTCAGGAGGTTCAGTGATTTGCTGTACGTTTTATTATTGGCAAATGAGCAATTTATATATTAGGCAGCGCTGTTCATGCGCCATAGCTCCCAGGAGAGTGTGCTAGCAAAGCTGACCCAGATTGCGTAAGGGAGCATAAACATAGCAGCATGCCGAGAAATAAAACAAAAGCTGGCGGTGCAAATCCAAACGCATACAGCCAAAAGAGCGCAAGTGGCAAATGCTGCAATGCCAGCAGGCTGTAGCCAGAAGACAAGAGGCCATGCGGCATTAAGGATGAGTTGCGTCCACCAGCATGCGTGGGCTGTGATGTACATTTTTTTAGGAGGTGTGGTTTTTTCTCGCCATACCAGCCAGATGGCAATACTCATGCTGATGTATAGCAAAAACCACACAGGGCCAAAGAGCCAGGCTGGAGGAGCCCAGATGGGCTTGAGCAGTGCGGCATAAACAGTGGTGATAGTGACTTTTGTTGTGAAATAGCCGCCCCAGAGCATCGCGATGCCCGAAGCGGCGAGGTAGCCTATCAGGGTAAATACTGAGGATATTTTATGGGACAGCGTCATTGGATATTCAGGTGTGCGTTATACGTTATGACAAATGAGCTTTATTTGTGATCTTATCACTAGATAATAAGTGCATTTGACTTTGTACAGACATCTCAACATGATAAATCTATATATTTCAGTATAATAGGAACTATTCTTGTAAAAAAGAATTGAGCATAAGAAGACCATTGGTGATGTCGGGGTTTATATAACAAAAAAGGGG
>CAMTOM010000261.1 GCA_947074125.1 uncultured Desulfovibrionaceae bacterium | reverse complement strand
CCTTCGGTTAGCCAGAACAAAAGCAACCCTCGACAATGGCTGTACGTTTTAGTTATCTCAAAAAATCCAGCACATCACAAAACCCACGGACACAAAGAATCTTCAAAAAGATCACAGCGCAAACTTTAATGTAACACTTAAAGAAAATAATCTGGAAGCGTCCTCACTCGTGCTGGCACTTGGCAGCCCCGCCTGGCCTCAAAGCGGCGCAAGCCCTGATGGTTTTTTATGGGCAAAACAGCTTGGTCACAGCATTGTTGCTCCCCACCCAGCTCTTGTTCCTTTCCTCATGCCTGACAACTGGTCTTTACAGGGTCTCAGTGGCATCAGCCTCACCGTCTGTATGGGAACTCAAGAACACTCCTCCACTGATTCCCTTCTCTTTACCCATCACGGACTCAGCGGTCCTGCAACCTTAAAGACTTCTCTTTTCTGGGAAGAACAACAAGCCGTCAACATCAATTTTTTACCACATCTTTCGCTGGAAGAACTGCTTGATGCCCCAGAGTGCTCCAAACTCACCCCACGATCCCTTCTCGCGCGCCATCTTCCACAACGCCTTGTGGATGCTTTACTCCCAACAGACATTGCCCGCCGAAAAAATGCTGAACTTTCCCGCAAGGATCGTCTGAGAATTGTTCACTCCATACATAACTATCAGTGTGTTCCAGAAAAAACAGCAGGCTTGCTAAAGGCTGAGGCCTGTCGCGGTGGCGTGGATACGCATGACATTGATCCCTACACCATGGAAAGCCTGATCTGCCCCCATTGCTATATTGTTGGGGAACTTCTGGACGTTACCGGCATACTCGGAGGCTACAATCTGCACTGGGCATGGGCCAGTGGCGTTATTGCCGGTGAAAGTGTAAAAGCGGCAAACAAAACATCCTAAGCAAACATATCTTCAATTACCATAATAAAGCAGCAGAGAATGCTGATAAACGGCAATTCTCTGCTGTATTTGTGTCAAAAGAAAGAATTTCTCGTCAATTGATGAATACGCTTGAATGCAGTGACTTGTTTTCCATGGCTTTTGCCGTGCCGCGCAAGACCGTTGTGAGAGGATCAGGATCGAGCATCACAGGCAAGCCACATTCCTTTGAAATGCGTTGATCCAGTCCGCGCAACAATGCTCCACCTCCAGCAAGCAAAATCCCTTTTTCTCTAATATCACCCAATAACTTTGTCGGAGTTTTTTCAATAGTACGCATGACCGCACTCAGGATAGCCTGTACAGGCTCACGCAACGCTTCACGTACATGCCCTTCCGTCAGACTGACAAGCTTGGGCGTTCCCGTCAGCGTGTCCTTTCCAGGCACTTCCATCGCAGGCAGCTCACCAATGGGCATTGCCGTGCCCAGCATAATTTTGACATTTTCTGCTGTATTTTCCCCGATCTCCATGCAAAACATATCCTTCATATATTGAAGAATAGCCTGATCCATCGCATCACCAGCAACACGTACAGACTCCGCATTTGCAATGGCAGAAAGTGTCATCACAGCCACTTCTGTAGTCCCGCCACCCACATCAATAACCATATTTCCAACCGACTCGCACACAGGCATCCCCGCTCCAAGAGCAGCCGCCATCGGCTCCTCAACAAGCAGAACTTTCCGTGCTCCGGCGTCCATGGCAGAATCAATAACCGCGCGTTTTTCCACCTGAGTAATACCCGTTGGCACACAAATCACCATGAGCGGTTTAAACAGGTGAAAACCAGTGATCGTTTTACTCACAAAGTAAGAGATCATTTCCCTTGTGATATCAAAATCAGCAATCACCCCATCCTTCATCGGACGGATGGCACGGATATTATGAGGCGTGCGCCCTACAAAATCCTTAGCCGCACGCCCTACAGCAAGAACGGTATTTTTGCGTGTCTCAAGCGCGACAACGGAAGGCTCATTGATAACAATACCATTCCCTCTGGTATACAGCAGCGTATTTGCCGTTCCCAGATCCATGGCAATCTGTTGCCCGATAATGTTCCTGATACTGTTCAGCATTCTTACACATCCTCCCTATCGGCTCTGGCAGAATTTTCTCCATACGAAGAGTTGTGTGAACCCATTGGCTGCGTATGTACATGCGCTTTGGACAACATACCGCGCAGTCGGTTTCGCAGGTACAGGTTTTCCAGAAAAAGCGCTAGATGATCCACACTCTGGCGAAGAAAAGAACGCATGGATTCATCAATATTTCTTGGTTCACCATGCGCCAGACATAAAATCCCACGAGTGCTTTTATTCACCATGACTGGCATACAGATTATCGCACGAAAAGCGGGACATTGACCGACTTTCCCAAAAAGACGCGAAGAAGTGAGTTCACTTCCCATATCTTCGTTTATTATTTCCTGATCATTATGGAAAACCCATCCAGCGATGCTCCCCGTACCCATAGGCAGTACAAGAGCAGTCTCACCTTGAAGCACAAGAGGATGCGACTCACCCTCCACAGCGTAACTTTCACCTGGGGTATGCACCGAAGCAAAAGCACAATATTCAAATCCGGTCGCATCACTCATAATCTGCAAATAGTGTTGCAAAAAAACAGACCATCTTCTGAAACGAAAACGGAGATCCTGCACCATGCCAAGCTGGGCAAAGTAGCGAGGAATTTCTCCTACATGAACATCCTTTGCGCGCTGCAATTGCTGACGGGCAACAAGCCCTGCAAAAAGCTGCAAGATTTTATGATCCTTATCAGAAAAAGAGTACTGGCGCTTGCTATCCACACACAATACCCCTCCTCCAGGAATGGGCCAGGCCATGAATGCTTTGATATTGGCCTCTTCTCCATCAGCATAATAGCCAAGAGAACTTTGTTGCTGGTCAAAATTGGGAACGAGCATGGGTTCCTGATTACGCACAACCCACCCCACAAGCCCCATTCCGGGTGAAACAGAAACGTCAGAAAGAATTTTTTCCCCAAGACTGAAAGAAGCAGCAAGATAGCATGAGTCTGTGTTCCCCTATGGCAGAAACAAAACAGCAGAGTACGCATCAAAAACACTGCATATAATACTAAGTATTCGATTTTCCACTCTTTATCCTAATACAGACAGCAACTATAGTGTGCTTTTACAACGTGAGTGGCGTACAATTTGTCATTCGCCTCCATACTCACTATCAGATGCCCCCGACTCCTGCAATACCCATCAGCGAGCATTATGACGAAAATGAAATACTTTTATGGTAGCATTTTTTTGCAAAAAACTCTATAATGCACAAAAATACGGAACGGAACA
>CAMTOM010000260.1 GCA_947074125.1 uncultured Desulfovibrionaceae bacterium | reverse complement strand
CACCTGATGTCCTTTTTCTCTGGCACCCTCTGTAAATGATTCTGCCAATAAAGCGGAGGTTCCCTGTTTGTGCGGACTGCCTGTCAGCCTGACAATTTTCATAGTTTTTTCCTTTATCGCTGCTGCCATTGGCGCAGAAAATGTATGTAGAGGGTCAAGCATGGATATAACAAAAGCAGATCCCGCCATATACAGCATACGGCGTCGCTGCAATGTCTTATAAGAGCCTTCAAAACCTTCTTTGATATTGTGAGGTTTCATGCTTATGACAGGCTTTTTGATTTTTGATCAAGCAACACCCCTCCCACGCTAACATTGCTCAGAGGATTTTCTTTGATAAAAATAAAAACATGCTCTTTGGGATAACCCGCAATGGAACAGACGCTTTCGGTAAACTCTTTTGTTAATAAGGCTTTTTGCTCAAGAGAAAGATTAGCTGCTTCAAAAATAACTACTGGCATATTCCAAACTCCTTTCAGGTTCATGACTCTTCACACCTTCAAAGGCTTGCAGACCGCAACGCCTTCAGGATATACTGGCTATACACTCCTCGCGAACGTTTGGAACAGATACAATTTTGCGGAAAATTTGCCTGTTTTTCCTTATCCTTTCTTGCAGATCACGTTTTTTTGTTAAAAAACGCTCGTTCGCTCCTTGTTTACTCAGAAGGAGAGCCTCCGTTGAAAACGCCTCCCGAAAATGAAATTTCCCTGTTAAATTCCAAACTTAAAGAAGTACTTTTACACCATATCCCCAAAGCTGGCATGCACGCTTCTGCCATTGAGGGGATGCATCTTCTGCGTTATGACACAAAAACAGAATCTCAGCGCTGTTTTGAACAACCCTTTATCGGGGTGCTCATTCAGGGAAACAAATACACGACAATAGGAACACAGAATTACTATTACACAGAAAATCAGTGTCTTGTTTCCGGTCTTGATATGCCAAGCTCATTTTATGCGGTCAATCCGACACCAGAAAATCCCTTTCTGGCCTTTTCTCTTTATCTAGACCGGCAGCTCATCACCCAACTCACAACAGAAATATCCCAGCATGCTCCTCAAGCTGAAATACCCTGTTACAGCGTTTACGTAGCTGATGCCGATGCCGATTTGCTGGGTGCTTTTTTGCGTCTTTTGCAACTTCTTGAAAAACCAGAGCATATCCCCGTTCGCGCTCCTATTATTATCAGAGAAATCCACTACCTGCTCCTTGTAGGACCACAAGGAGGAAACCTGCGCCAACTAAACACACTAGGTTCCCTTAACAACCAAGTTGTGCAGGCCATTGCCTGGCTGCGAAACAATTACACGACACCATTTCAAGGCGATACACTGGCACATCAGGTCAATATGTCCGTCTCAAATTTTTATAAACACTTTAAAAAACTCACAGGCTTAAGTCCTCTACAATACCATAAGCAATTGCGGCTTTTTGAGGCACAGCGCCTTATGCTGTCAGAAAACGAACGTGCTTCCAGCGCTGCACTGGCGGTGGGATATGAGAGCATCACACAATTTAACCGTGAATATAAACGGCTCTTTGGCGAACCTCCCCTACGGGATATGGATCGCCGTCGAAATATGCTGCTCTAACTGCCACATATATCTCCTGAAATAAAAACGGGCAATTTTTTAGCAATACTCTCTCTAGCACTTTTTATTTTCAGAAAGTACATCATAACAAATGACAAATACGGTAACTCCAATAACACACGTTTTTTTACAAGAGAGAGTTCATGTTCAGTATAACAAAAATGCTCTGCGTCCCTACACTCCTCAGCGCATGGATATGTGGCACTTACAATATTGCGACAGCCGCAGAAGTAACAGCCGTACGTATTGCCCACCTGCAAATCAAAGCTGACCAGCTAGAAGCTTTTACCAAAGCGGTAAAAGAAGGAATGGAAGCCTCACTGCGGCTGGAACCAGGAGTTATCGCCCTCTATGGTGTCGCGGATAAAAACGACCCCACGAAACTGACTTTTTTTGAATTGTACCTGGATGATGCGGCATATCAAAAACACCGTGAAACACCGCATTTTCAAAAGTACTTCAATACAACAAAAGACATGATTGCGGATAGAGTTCTGATGGAAGCTGTTCCGTTGGAGTTAAGAGACAAACACAATACACCGCACTAAGATGAAATGATGAAATATTGCCAAAAGATAAATAGCAAAGATGACTCAAAAACTTTATAAAAAAATACAAAAGACCCGACATAATGTCGGGTCTTTTTGATGGGAATAATCTATTCTGTGCAGATTATGCTTCGTCAGCAAGTGAACGAAACGCTTTTTTCGTTGCCTTGCAGACGGGGCACTTCCATGTATCAGGCAAATCTTCAAAGCGAGTTCCCTGAGGAATCTTGCCCCGCTTGTCACCACGATCAGGGTCATAGACATAACCACAGTTTACCGTCTGGCAACGCCACATATCCTTAGGTTCTGCCATATCACACCTCCAAATCTTCTAAAGGTAAACAAGCCAAAATTTTCTGCACTGACACTACCTGCAGATTCACACCGCTTTTTGACGCATTGTCTGAGCGCACTCTTCGCAAATGCCGTCATACTCAACACGTGAAGCCAGTATGGACGCAAAACCTTCTACATGCATATCCTTCACATCAGGAGAAGGATACGGTTGCATGACATCCCCAATGCGCCCACAATGCACACAACGTACATGCTGATGCCAGGATATGTCACCATCAAAACGCTTCGTTGTGCCTGCAACCTCTAATTTGGCAACTTCCCCAGTGCTCACAAGAAAATCAAGGTTGCGATAAACAGTTCCCAAGCTTATACGTGGCAAACGCTCACGTACAAGAGAATAAACTTCGTCCGCAGTAGGATGATCCTTGGATTTACGCAATTCTTCAAGGATAATCGCACGCTGACGTGTCATTCTGGTTTGAGTTTGAGCCATAAAATCCTCCCGCTTGATAAAGATTATTGTTAAGCAATAGCTTTGTCAAGCAGCCCAACACCTGCTCGTCAGTTCGCAAAAGGTGCATCTTCCTCTCTTGAACAGTAACCGTAAGTAACCCCATTTTTAAAATAGGGCATCTTTTATAAAAGTACAGAGGAGAAAGTAAAAATATCTTTTACTTTAAACTAGATCAATCTTCACAAAGTTCCAACTAGTCCTCTTCGTAAGCCATTTTTCAAAGACAATACAGACTTCATAACTATGAAATCTGCCTTATTATTTTATGAAAAATGTTAACGTTTTACAAAAAAATCATCCCAAAATGTATCCAATGAA
>CAMTOM010000259.1 GCA_947074125.1 uncultured Desulfovibrionaceae bacterium | reverse complement strand
GGTTAAAGGAAAAGAGAGGCGGGCTGGGAGGGGGGAGACTGATATGGAAATCAGGACAGACAGAAATAGTTGAGGGAATAACATCCTGGGCCGGCTTTTGGTCTGGCAGAGGCAAAAGGAGCCGTCCCTCACCATAACGCAGAGCCAGTTCAACAGAATCTGCAAGGCGTCCTCGAATACCATCTTTGCTGACAAGACGATCAACGACAAGCTCAATACAGTGTTTCTTGTTTTTATCCAGTGCAGGAACGTCGTCCAGGGTATAGAGTGTGCCGTTGACGCGCACACGGGCAAAGCCTTCGGCTTTGAGTTTTTTCAGACGGTCAGCATGTGTGCCTTTTTGGTGTTCAACAAGTGGCGCCAGTACCATAAAACGGCTTCCTTCAGGCAGGGCAAGGATGTCGCTGATAATTTCATCGGTAGCGCGCGCTTCAATGGGACGATTGCAGATGGGACAATGCATGCGTCCCAGGCGTGCAAAAAAGACACGCAGAAAATCGTAAACTTCGGTAACAGTGCCAACCGTAGAGCGGGGATTGCGGGAAAGCCCCTGTTGTTCCAGAGATATTGCAGGTGAGAGGCCTTCAATCTTGTCCACAGCAGGCTTGTCCATTTGTGGGAGAAATTGACGGGCATAGGTCGAAAGAGATTCTACATAACGCCTTTGCCCTTCGGCATAGATAATGTCAAAAGCCAGAGTGGATTTCCCTGAACCGGAAGGACCACAAATAACAACCAGTTCATGACGGGGAATGTCGCAATTGATATTTTTGAGATTATGCTGGCGTGCGCCTTCTATGTGAATAACATCTTTTTTCATTATGGTGTGCCTATTTTTCAAGCCATAGCGCCAGGCGCTCTTCGTACTCCTGGGGAGGGTAGGTGGGGGAATTGTACATTCCGGCGAGCTCGCGTTGACGGGCAGCCTCTGCAAGAATAATGGCGGCTGCCACGGAAACATTGAAACTTTGTATCATGCCTACCATGGGAATGTATAGCTTTCCATCGGCAGCATCTGAAAGCCCTGTATCCACACCAGCGTGTTCATTGCCCATAATAATGGCGGTAGGATGTGTCATATCCCACTGTCGCAGAGGTTTTGCGTCTGGGGTACAGGCAGTAGCCAGTATTTGCATATTTTGTTTTTTGAGATGTGCAAAAAGTTCTTCCTGACTTCGGTGGCGAACACTCTCCACCCATTTGCGCGCGGATGCTGATGTTTTGCTGCCCAGTACGGGAAATGCGGTATCCGTGTAATATAAATGTACCGCAGATACGCCAAAGGCATCGCAACTGCGATAAATGGCAGAAACATTATGTGGGTCGTGAATATTGGCCAGAACAAGAGTCAGATCTTTTTGACGGTGCGAAAGTACGTATTCCATTCGGGCACGACGTTGCGGGGTGGGATTTTTGGGCATGAACTCTCCATGATGTTGGTGGGACTGACGTTTGGTTTCGCAAAAAAATACATTTTTCGCAAGTGACATTGATTTTAGTGAGTTTTTCAGCTAATTATGTTCTGTCTGTCATATGTGAAGGGTTCACGAGGAAATGTTTTGTTCTGCCTGTGGTGTTGCGCTGGCAGCATGTTTTTTACTTTTTCAGGAGTGTATATGTCCAGAATCTGTTCGCTGATGTTTGCTCTCATTTGCACTCTGGTTGTGCCGTGCCTTGCTTTTGCAGCAGGGGATGGACACCCGACAATCCCTGGTGCAGAACTTTCTGCCTTTTGGGTAGTACCTTTTGCGTGTATGCTGCTTTCCATCGCTATTATGCCGTTGGCAATGCCGCATGTATGGCACCATCATTTTGGCAAGATATCACTTTTTTGGGGACTGGCATTTCTTGTTCCCTGTGCCATTGTGTATGGTTTTTCCGTGGCGCTTTATGAAGCTTTGCATGCGGTGCTTCTGGAATATGTTCCCTTTATTATCCTGCTGTTTGCGCTGTTTACCGTTGCGGGAGGCGTTCGCCTGAAAGGTTCACTTGTGGGCACCCCTCTTGTGAATACGGCCATTCTCGCTGTGGGAACGCTATTGGCGAGCTGGATGGGAACAACGGGGGCGGCTATGTTGCTCATTCGTCCCTTGTTGCGGGCAAATGCACATAGACGTTATCGGGTACACTCAGTCGTTTTTTTCATTTTCCTTGTAGCCAATATCGGTGGTTCACTAACACCTCTGGGCGATCCTCCTCTTTTCCTTGGCTATCTGAAGGGAGTAAGTTTCTTCTGGACAGCCCAGGCTCTGTGGCTCAAAACATTACTGCTTTCACTGGCTCTGTTGCTCATCTTCTTTGTTGCAGACACGATCCTTTACAAGCGTGAAGGTTCGCCTGTGCCCCCAGCAAAGCCTGGTGAAGTTCAGGAAAAGCTGGGACTGGATGGCAAGGTCAATCTCATCCTGCTGCTTTTTGTTATTATGGCAGTGCTTTCTTCTGGCTTAATCAAGCTGGGGACTGTTGTTGATGTGTACGGTGTTCCCGTGGAAGGCGAGAATTTGCTGCGTGATGTGGCGCTTTTGGTTATTGCGGGCATTTCCTTGCGCCTGACTTCGCGTCGCTGTCGTGAATTGAACGGATTTTCATGGGCGCCCATCGAGGAAGTTGCCAAGCTCTTTATTGGTATCTTCCTGAGTATGATTCCGGCTATCGCTATCCTGCGTGCTGGTACTGATGGTGTGCTGGCTCCGCTTATCCGTATGGTTTCAGATGCCAATGGCGCTCCTGTGAATGCCATGTACTTCTGGCTGACAGGCATGCTTTCCAGCTTCCTGGATAATGCACCCACATATGTGGTATTCTTCAATACTGCTGGTGGTGATCCTGTACAGTTGATGGGTGAACTGGCAACAACACTGACAGCCATTTCTGCTGGCGCGGTCTTTATGGGCGCAAACAGCTATATCGGGAATGCACCTAACTTCATGGTGCGCTCCATTGCAGAAGATCAGGGTGTTGCCATGCCGAGCTTCTTTGGCTATCTGGTCTGGTCGTTTGGTATTCTGCTCCCCTTGTTTGCGGTATTAACATGGCTCTTCTTCTAAGATAAAATACGACAAAACAAAGAGGCTGGGTGATTTTTCCTCCAGCCTCTGTTTTTATGTGGCTTTTGCCTGTCCCCGCTATTGCGCATTGCGCTTAGCTTTCAGCTGTTTTTGGGGTGATGGATGACAATCATTTCCTTACGTGTTGTGGGTTGTCTCTCTCAAATAATAGCACGCTCAGGATATTCGTATCCCCTATGACACCTATTCATGCCGGGGTATTGTGTTTTT
>CAMTOM010000258.1 GCA_947074125.1 uncultured Desulfovibrionaceae bacterium | reverse complement strand
TTTCAGTCTGGTATGAACAAGGCTTGCTGGAAACAGTGGGTTCTTTATCAGTTGACTTAAACTATATGTTCTGTGTTCTGGAACCTGCTATCCCATTATCGTCTTCTGGTGGATGTGGAGGAAGTTGCTCCACGGGTAGTTGCAGCGTATAAGACGTTTTTGTCTGTGTGCACTGAGAGAGAAAAGGCTTTTTTGAACATGCATGGTATCAAAATTATGATCACTTGCTTGAGGGTGTCTGGGCGAATCCTTTTTTCTGATGCAGCAGATGTTATATGCTTATGATGTTGCATGATGGTATAATGGCGGCTCCCATGCGGGTCGCCATTTCTCATGCTTTTTGGGGGAGCGGGAAAAGATAATGACAGTATTACCGGAAAAAATACGTTCTCTGCCTGGAGGGCAAAGGGTCTTGCGTGCAGGTATGGCAACACGTTGTTGCTGGGGAGCGCGTATTGTTGCAGAAGGCGGTACGGCGGTGCTTGTTGCGAGCAATCGTGAAACACGTGCTCTTGCAAGGGGATTTGGCACACTTTTTTTCCCGGAACTCTCTTCTTGTGCCGTACCTCTTGGTCAGGCTGTGTGGGAGCGTCCGCTTGTTTCTTTGCCGGAGCTTGCTTTGCAGTCGGGGCGGATTCCTGACTGGTCTGGTGTGCTGGCTGCCTTATATGCCTTATCGCAGGGGAGGCCATCGTGCATTGTTACGGGGATGGAAAGTTTGCTTTTGCGCCATGTCCCCCGAGATTTTTTTGAAAATGCCTCTGTGAACTTACATGTCGGACAGGAAATATCGCGAGAGATGCTTCTTGAACAGGCAGCACTCTGGGGCTATGCGCGTGTGCCAATGGTGAGTCGCCCGGGAGAAATGGCATTGCGCGGTGACATTATGGACATATACCTTGCGGGGTATGCGCGTCCTGTCAGAATGGAATTTTTTGGCGACATGGTGGAGACCATGCGTCTCTTTGATGGTGAAACGCAGCGCTCGCTTCAAGATATGGAAGAAGTCCTGTTATTGCCGGTATCGCCTGTTTATGGGGAAGCGGAGGTGCAGCGTCTTGCCAGATCTCGCTGGGAAAAGCTGTTTCGGGAAAAAAGTCTGGGTGAAAATGAACTGTATTCTCTGAAGTGCCAGCAGGATAGAGGTGGCGGGGGGATTTTACCTGGTACATTTTTTGATAATGTGTCGCTTCTTGAGGACTGGCTGCCCAAAGATACCGTATGGCTTTTACCTGGAGAGGCTGATGTAAAAGAAGATGTGGAGAGTGCCTGGCGTGCTTTGCGGGATACAGTGGAACGCGAAGATGCCCTTGCGCCGCAGCCCGCGAGGCTAACCTTGCGTGATCCAGAAGGCTTGTTGCAGCATGTTACTCAGGGGCATTCCTTTTATTTTGAATCGCTTGCCATTGGCGTGGAGCATGAGGGGCTGGAGCTGCCAGAAAGGGAGCTTCGTTCTTTCAGCGATCTTTTTCCCCTGCCAGGAGCGCAGGATCGTCCCTGGCAACATCTGTCGGCAGCTCTAAAAGAGTGGCAGGGGAGCAAGAAACAGATCATTTTGGCCTTTGCCTCTGAGCGGGGCAGAAGTCGTTTTTTAAAACTGGCAGAGCAGGAGGGGATTCTTCCTTTTTTACGCTACATGCCTGAACAGCATGGTATTTATGCTCTTGTTGCTCCCTGTCGTAGCGGAGCTGATCTTGCTTGGGATACAAGTCTTGTGCTTGGCGAAGACCTGCTGCAACCCAAAGCAGATCGAACTCCCAGAGTGTCTTCCAGAGTTTTTAAAGGGCTTGATGCCTTCGATGACCTGCATTCGGGGGATTTGCTGGTTCATAGAGATTACGGTATTGGGCGCTTTGCTGGTTTACATCATATGCCTGTGGGAGATGTATCCAATGATTATTTGCTGATAGAATATTCCGGTACAGACAAGCTGTATGTTCCGGCAGATCGCTTGGCGCTTATCCAGCGTTTTCGTGGGGGGGATGGTGCTGAGCCTGCCCTGGACAGGCTGGGGGGAATTGCCTGGAGCAATGGCAAGGAAAAAGCCCGCAAAGCCATTGAAAAGATTGCTGCGGATCTTGTGGAGATGTATGCGTATCGTAAAGTTGCCAAAGGATTTCGTTACGCTCCCATAGGGGAAATGTATCGGGAGTTTGAAGCAACCTTTGGTTTTGAGGAAACGCCAGATCAGTCCAGAACGATTCAGGAAGTTCTGGAGGATATGGAAAAAGATGAGCCTATGGATCGTCTTGTCTGTGGCGATGTGGGCTTTGGTAAAACAGAAGTAGCGCTTCGTGCGGCATTTCGGGCAGCCTCTGAAGGAAGGCAGGTCGTGATGCTTTGTCCTACAACGGTATTGGCAGAGCAGCACTTTCAGACATTCCGTGCCCGTCTGGCAGGATTTCCTGTTAATGTGGGTTTGCTGAGTCGCTTTGTAAGCCGTCAGAAACAGCAGGAGACACTAAAAGCGGCTGCGCAAGGGCAGATGGATATTTTGATTGGTACGCATCGTCTTCTTTCGCAAGATGTGAAGCTTCCCAATCTGGCTTTGCTTATTTTGGATGAAGAGCAACGTTTTGGTGTGCGCCACAAAGAGCGCCTGAAAGCCTTGAAGAAAAATGTTGATGTGCTGACACTCACAGCCACGCCCATTCCCCGCACCTTGCAACTGTCCATTTCTGGCATACGGGATCTTTCTGTTATTGAAACGGCACCTCAGGAGCGGAAACCTGTAGCAACAGCCTTGTTGCGGCGGGATGCCGCTCATCTGAAAACAATTCTGGAGCGCGAAATCGCCAGAAATGGACAAGTTTTTTGGGTATATAACCGTGTTCAGGGTATTGAACGTGTGGTTGAGTATGTGCGTTCTCTTGTGCCTGATGTGCGCGTTGCGGTTGCGCATGGTCAGATGGCAGAAGGGGCGCTTGAAGAAGCCATGCGCAAGTTCTGGCATGCCGAGCTTGATGTCTTGGTGTGTACTTCTATTGTGGAGTCTGGTCTGGATTTTCCTGGGGCCAATACGCTTGTGGTCGATCAGGCACAAATGTTTGGTTTGGGGCAGTTATACCAGCTTCGTGGACGTGTGGGGCGTTCGGATCGTCAGGCCTATGCTGTTTTTATTGTATCGGATGCAGCACGTCTTTCTGAAATTGCTTAGGAGCGCTTACGCATTATTTTGGTGATGGACTATCTGTGCGCTGGTTTTCTTGTTGCTATGTAAGCTTTGCGTATTCTGGGTGCGGGCGTTCTACTCTGTGCCGTGAGCTCAGGTCTTATGTTGCGTGTGTCTGTG
>CAMTOM010000257.1 GCA_947074125.1 uncultured Desulfovibrionaceae bacterium | reverse complement strand
TGCGAATTACTTAGAAAAGAACTTAAAAAGTTAATAGAAGATAAAGCTAAGGATGACAAGAAGCTAAAGGCAAGTTTAATGGATAGTGCAAATCTGAGAATTGAGAATGAAATGATGAAAAATGAGCAAGACCATTTAATGGATTTACTCAAGAATGAATATGATAAAAAAAATCAAATACAAAAGGAATTAGATGACAAAAATAAAGATATTGAACGTCTTAAGAATGATCTTGACCAAGTATTAGGGGAAAGGTCAAGAAAAGACGTGAAACCAAAGACATCACCGTCTGAAGAAATGGTAAGGAAACGCGATTTGGATAAATTAAAAGCAGATTGTGAAAAACTCAAACAGGATTTAGGAGCTAAACTTGATGATGAGAAGAAACTAGGTGAACAGAAAAAGGAAAAAGACAAAGGAGAGAAGAACAATGAAGAGACATGTCTAAAGAAACGCACTTATACAGATTGCCATAAACAAACTGTATGAAGGCAATCGGCGTAAACGCATCGAAGAAACACAAAAGCAGGCTATAAAATGGGAAGAAACTGCCCGAACCGAAAAACAAACCCTTGAAAAAATACGAGAAAAGAAAACACAAAAAAAAGAATCACTGGCTGAGCGCGAAGAAAAACTTGTCGAATTGCATAACGCACAAAAAGCACAACGTACAAAGCTGAAAAAGGCGCTTACGCATGACCGCAAAACCTCTGAATGGGCTACTACTCCTCTGCCTGACAGTATTCTGGGGCTGCTCCAGTAAGCCCCCCGTACACCCTTCTATTATCATACAGCACATTCCTGCTTTTCTCACAAAATCCACTCCCATTCCCCCAATACAAGGGACACAAAACCTTGATCTTCTCGAATATACCCTCAGCCTTCATTCTGCCCTGCAACAATGCAATGCAGACAAATCCGCCATCGCTTCCATGCAAAAAGACTGAAGCTCTCATCAACAGCGTATCCCCGCAGTATACCTTTTCCTCTTTGACAACCTCATACCCGGACAACCGGAAGCGGAGAAACACACATGGGCATACGAGTCGCCCTGCAAAACTTCACCGGTGGCGAAGTTTCCCAAACTCTTTCTGGCCGTTATGATCTGGCACGCTACCGCTCCTCACTCGCCTGCATGGAAAATATGCTCCCCAGTCTGCACGGAGGTGCCAAGCGCCGCCCAGGAACCATATTTCTTTCCAATCTGGGATCACCAGACAGACTCATCCCCTTTTCATTCAATTCCGAAGCCGAAAATAATTTTGTTATTATTCTGGGACACAAGTCTTTACAGGTTGCCACAACAAATGGCTTGATTACCTGGCTTCTCGCAACACCATATGCCCTGTCGGAAGTGAATGATATCGTCTATGCGCAATGTGGCGATGTCATGTATCTGGCTCATAAAAACCATCCTTTGCATAAACTCACACGCAGTGGGAGCGCCCCCCATTACCACTGGCAACTCTCAGAAGTTAGTTTTAATGCCAAACTGCCAGCACCCAGCACCCCCGAAGTTATTTTCCATGTCGCCAACACAGATCTGGGCATTCCCAATCCGTCAGGTGGCTGGCAGCAATATCCCGTAGATATAAGCTGCCCACTGCGATACAAAATCGTCGCTGTAGACAGCAATGGCAAACAATCTGACGCCTCATCCTATGGTGAAATCACGGGCAAACACCCCTCTGACTGGATTGTCGGTAATTATGTCGACATCTATTGGATGCCAGTAGCAAATGCTAGCGAATATAATATTTATCGCGAAGAAGCCGGATATTATGGTCTTATTGGCGTTGTGAAACAAAACTACCAACCCGTCAATGAAGGACTCAAGCAACAAGCAGAAAGAAAAAAAGCAGAAATAGCCACAGCACAGGCAGAAGCTGTTACCATCAATGAACGCCTTGCCGTCGTTACTGCAGAACGCTATAACAAGTGCTTTTTGGGAATGACCTTTCCCTGGGTGTATCCTGGCGCAGCACAGTGCTCTGCCTGGGACGCAGAACACATGACCCTCACAGCACAGCTCCTTGCCAAACAGACCCAGCTCGCAGCACTCCTGACAGAATACAACAGTATTTTTGCCAGCGTATACACCTGCCATTTCCGTGATGACAATTATGAGGCTGATGTTTCTGATACGCCTATGGAAGACTGGTGGCCTTTCGCCAATGGCAATCACCCCACAACAGTGGCTTTCTACCAACAACGCCTTGTCCTTGGCGGCACCAGAAAAGCGCCTCAAACACTCTATATGTCTCGCGTTGGCGATTTTGAAAACTTTCGCAAGCAGCGCCCTGTTAAAGATGATGATCCCTGCGAATTTATTATTGCCTCCGGCAGCATAGATTCCATCGTATGGCTTGCCAATTTCGGTGATTTGCTTGTCGGTACCTCTGGCGGTGAATATCGTGTTTCCGGTGACGGCAATGCCATCACCCCCTCCAATGTCTCCATACGCGCACAAAGTTGCTGGGGCTCAAAACTGCTCCCCCCTCTCATTATCGGAAACTCCGTCCTTCACATACAACGTCATGGCGCACATATACGCGACCTTTTTTACTCACTGGAAAAAGATGGCTATGCCGGAAATAATCTTTCCGTCATGGCTCCCCATCTTTTTGAAGGACACAACATCGTACAGTGGGCCTATCAGCAAAGCCCTCATTCCACAGTATGGCTGGTTCGTGATGATGGTGTGCTCCTAGCCCTCACCTATATGAAAGAACACGATATCTGGGGATGGTCACGCCATGTCACGCGAGGAAAATTCCGCTCAGTCGCCTGCATTTCAGGCAGGGAACATGATGAAGTTCTCTTTGTTGTTGAACGCGTTGTCGCGGGAAATACCCTCATCTACCTGGAAAAACTCGCACCAGAATGGGATGGAAAAGAACTCAAAAACGCCATCTTTGTCGATTGCTGTGGCATACGTTCCAAGCCAGATAAAAGTACACTTTTCGGAGACGGTACTACATCGAACAATCTCCCTTTAGGCTTTATTGAAAATGAACTCGCCGAAGTCCTCGCCGATGGTTCACCCATCGAAGATGTGAGAATCAAATACGGCACGGTAAACCTGCCCTATCCCGCAAATACCATTATTGCAGGCATACCCTACGTTTCACGTATGTCGCCCCTGCCTCTGGAAAGCGATACTCAGGAAGGTTCTACCATCGGCAAACGCCGTGGCTATGGACGCTGCCTCATACGCCTGCATAACAGTCTCGGAGGCAAATACGGCACTTCTGAAAAAGAACTCTTCGATTTTCCCGCACTACCGACAGTCTGGGGGAAAGCCTGTGAGCCATTCAGCGGCGATATA
>CAMTOM010000256.1 GCA_947074125.1 uncultured Desulfovibrionaceae bacterium | reverse complement strand
CACTATACACCCGAAACTGACACATCACGTCCCACACCCAGGCAGCGATTACTACATAATCCCACCCCGATTGTCAACACACTTTCTGAATATTTTTTAAAAAATTTGTACATACCTGATCAACACGAATACTTTATCATCTTTTTCAATGTATCACATAAAATATTTCCCCCATATGGCGCTTTACTTGACTTCTCTCCAAAAATAACTACATTTCGACATATGACGAATCGTAAGAAATATTGACTCTCTTGATACATATAACCCTGACGAGGCTCCTATGTTTGACATGCTTACTCTCTTTCGCGCACTAAGCGACGAAAACCGTCTGCGCATTTTACTTGCTCTTAAAAATCATCCTCTGTGTGTTTGTGAAATCGCAAGCCTGCTGGAGCTCGCACAGTCTACCACATCAAAGCATCTCTCAATACTCCGACAGGCGCGCCTGCTCGAACAAAAGCGCCACAAGCGCCGAACCTACTATACCCTCCCCACTGAGTCTCCGCCCCAGATACAAGAAGTTCTGCACTACGTAAATACACATCTTGAGCAGAGCGGACAGGCACAAAAAGACGCCATCCGTCTCACAGAGATACTCGAAAGTATGCGAGATCCCCATCTACATAAATGCTTCGACAGTAAAAACGCGATCCCCGACAGTCTTATTTCGATAGAAATGGAGAGTTAACACTATGCGTCAGGAATTTTACATTAAAAATCTGCACTGCGCTGGCTGTGCAGCACGCGTTGAGGAAGCGCTTCTGAGCAATCCTGCAATCACACTTGCGCACATCAATATGGATAGCCGTATTCTGCGCATAGATGGACAAAGCATGAATATTCAGGAAGTGCAAAATCTGGTCGGCAGTGTTGAATCTGGAGTAAGCATTGCGCCTATTAGTGACGAAGAAAGTGAGGAAGATGTTCCCGAACAGGGAGAAATACAGCGTATTATTTTCTCTGCATGTCTGTTTGCCGCGGGTATTATTTATGAAGGAGTTTTTGAGGGAACGTTCTCCCCCTCTATTGAAACAGTCTTTCTACTTATATGTTATGCCATCCCTTATTTACTTTGCGGCTATAATGTATTGCGTCAGGCATTTCAGGGTATCCTTCGCGGTGATATTTTCAATGAATTCACACTGATGGGAGGTGCCACCATCGCCGCCATTGCCATTGGAGAGTATCAGGAAGCTGTGGGGGTTATGCTTTTTTACTGTCTTGGAGAATATTTGCAGGAAAAAGCTGCTGGAAAGTCACGAAAATCCATCGAACACCTCCTGGCAGCACGCCCTAACATCGCACATGCTTACGAAGGGGAAAAGCTTGTTGATAAAAGCCCCGAAGAAATCACAACAGGCACACGTATTGCCGTCTTTCCTGGTGAGAAAATCCCTTTAGACGGAACAGTGTATACTGGAGTATCACAGGTTGATGCATCCCCCCTGACCGGAGAATCCCTACCAGTTGAGATCGGCGTAGGCAGCCAGGTTCAGGCAGGTACAATCAATCTGGGGGGCAATATTGTCGTTGAAGTGACGGCTCCGTTCACGGAGTCCTCTATTGCGCGTGTGCTTGCGATGGTAGAAGATGCGAGCGCACGCAAGGCTCCTACTGAGCGCTTTATTACACGTTTTGCTCGATATTACACGCCTGCCGTTGTTTTCTGTGCTTTGCTTGTCGCTCTTATACCGCCTCTGTTATTCCAGGCTCCCTGGCAGGAATGGATCTACAAGTCATTGATTCTTTTGGTTATTTCGTGCCCATGCGCATTGCTCATTTCTATTCCACTGGGCTATTTTGGCGGGATAGGTGCGGCATCGCGACGTGGTATACTTGTTAAAGGCGGACATGTTTTTGACGATCTGCGCCATATCAATATTATTGGATTTGACAAAACAGGGACTCTGACCAAAGGACGTTTTTCCGTTACACAGCTCATTCCTGCGGAAGGCGTTACTCCAGAAGAGCTCCTGCACACCGCTGCGCTGGCAGAAAGCCGTTCAAATCACCCCATAGCCCGTTCTATTATTGAGGCCGCTCCTGAGCTTCGTAATATACAAGAGGTCGAGATACAGGAGCTCCCTGGTCGGGGCATTCGCGCACAGTATCAAAATGAAGAAATCCTGGCGGGCAATAAAACACTTTTGCACGAGTATGGACTAAGCCCCATAACCTTCACTGGAGAAGGAAGTGCGGTACATGTTGCCAAGGGAAATCAGGTGCTGGGGGTGATTCTTGTTGATGATACTGTGCGTCCGGAATCTGCGCAAACGATCGCAACCCTGAAGGAAATGGGGATTACAAGTATTGCCATGCTTACAGGAGACCGTATCAGCAGCGCACAGCGCATGGCACAGCAGCTCGGTATTGATATTGTCAAAGCACCCCTTCTTCCTGAAGACAAGGTTCAGGCCATGCAGGAGCTGGGAGATACCCATAATTTGCTTTTCGCTGGAGACGGCATTAATGATGCGCCCGTACTCACCACTGCTGGTGTTGGCATTGCCATGGGAGGTCTTGGCTCTGAAGTCGCCATTGAAAGCGCAGCTGCCATTATTCTGGTCGACTCTCCCGCACGCATCCCCGAACTTTTACGCATTGGTAAACAAATAAGAGCCATTATCTGGCAAACTATCGTCCTGGCCAACTCGATAAAACTACTTTTCATTGACTTGGGTATCGCGGGGCTGTCTGGTCTTTGGGAAGCCATTTTCGCCGATGTTGGTGTCGCCTTGCTTTGCGTACTGAATGCCACCAGAGCTCTGAAGGCATAATTATATAGTTTCACAGCATTCCTCTTCACAGACACAAGCCGCCCCACATGGGGCGGCTTGCAGTTCAAAAAAAGACTTCACTGAATAATCGGAGGAGATTTTCATACAAAAAAACGCAAGGAGAAACGATTGTCGAATCTCCTTGCGCGTATCGAAAAAGCAGCGATTATATCACTAATGATATATCTCGTTACGCATCATTTTTCCTGCCAACACAAAAATAGGCAAAACCACGCTCTGCCATAGTCTGGGGAGAATAGAGATTACGCCCATCAAACAAAATGGGAGCCGTCAGCAAGCTACGTATCGCATCGAAGTCAGGATTGCGGAATTGATTCCATTCCGTGACCACCAAAAGAGCTTGTGCATCCTTACAGACATCGTACTGACTATTGATAATCTCAACCAGCGAATTATTTTTGAGAATGCGCTGGGCATTTTCAGCCGCGACAGGAGCAAAAGCACGAATACGCATACCAGCGACTGTCAGTTCAGCAATACTATCCAAACCGGCTGCTTCACGCATATCATCATTATTCGCCTTCACTGCCAATCCCCAAAGT
>CAMTOM010000255.1 GCA_947074125.1 uncultured Desulfovibrionaceae bacterium | reverse complement strand
AGGATATACATCCTGACCACCAGTCATAAAAGGGAGTCCGGAATCGGCAAAAAAGGAAGCGATTTCAGCGAGTGCCAGAAAAGGAGGAAAAATGATAACATCCGCAGCAGGCATACCTTCAGCAAAGCATTCACGCAAGCGCAAAGCCGTTTCTCTGGCTTCCTGGCGGGTTTTATACATTTTCCAATTGGCAGCAATAATTTTTTTCATCCGCAACTCTCCGAAGATAGCTCTCGAACATACAGCAAGGCATCTTCACCGGTATCAGTATAATAATGAGGTCTGCATCCCATGGCAATAAATGACAATTTCTCGTACAGACCAATTGCCGGCACATTTCCGGCTCGAACTTCCAGAAGAACTTTCAAAATACCTTTTTTACGCAGCTCTTGCAAGCTCTCTTCCAACAGAAAAGAAGCCAGCCCATAGCGCCGAAAGTCAGAAGCTACGGCAATATTCAGTATTTCCAAAGTATCCAATGTGTGGTAAAAAGAGATATATGCAAGCAGACGTTCTTCCTTTTTTATCCCAAAAGCAATAAAATTCTCTTGTGCCAAGGCGCGCTGTATTTGCTCTTCTGACCAGGCCTGACTGAAATTTTCTCTCTCAAGAGCTGCCAGGGCGGCAGCATCCTCTGCCAAGAGGCGTACTCTCACCCATTTTATTTTCGGAGATCTCATTAGTACTATGTCTCCTTTATACCCTTCACTCAAAAATCTGGACGCCCTCATTGAGGTCGTTGACCAGCAAGACACTCCTCTGCTTCTGATGTCCGCATCAGAAGCGCAGCGTTTGCGCTTACCCTACCGAGCCATTCTTGTAGCGATACGGGACAGTCATGGAAAGGTTTTGTTACGACGCAGGAAAACAAAAAAAAGGGAAGAAACAGCAGAATGGGAACTTTCCTGCGCATGCACTGTACCTGCTGGTATTTCCCGCGAAGAAACAGCACTGACAGCTCTTGCCAAAGAATGGAATCTGCGTGGTATCGGATTGAGTCAGGGCACCCCCTGGCTGCCCTGTCCGGAAAACGGCAATACTTTCACGCACCTCTATCTTACTGTGGGCATAAAACACTTTATCACAACAGTACCCAAAGATGGTAGTGAAACCCTCCTTGTTGATCAGGAGGAACTTCAGGGGCTCTTTTCTCACTTCCCAGACTCACTTAGTCCTGCCCTTCTCTGGGCACTCCAGGGACGACATCTCTCTGAATATCTTGCATGATTTCCTGATTAACAGCAAGAAATGCCTCATGTATCCCCTAAACAGGTCGATAAACAAAGCATGCGAGCCCCATGCTCAATAATACTGCGTCAAAGACTCTACTTGAGGAGAATATATGAATACAGCTTTACTTGTTGTTGATATGCAAAATGACTTTGTTCTTCCTGGCGCATCGCTTTGTGTTGATGGTGCTCAGGAGACAGTGCCCACAATACGCGCCCTTCTGGATGAAGCGAGAGAAAAAGAATGGAAAGTTATTCACGTTGTTCGTGAACACCGTCCCGATGGAAGCGATGCTGAATTGGGCCGTGCCGGTCTTTTTGGTGATGGCTTTGGACTGACCGTTGCAGGAAGCCCTGGAGCTCATATTGTTGCTGGTCTTGAACCCATTCCTGGCGAATATGTTGTTCGCAAACGCCGTTTCAGCGCCTTTTTCCAGACAGAGCTGGATATGCTCCTGCGCCGCTTCAGAGTCTCTACTCTCGTCATCGCAGGAACCCAGTATCCCAACTGCATTCGCGCAACGGCTACAGATGCACTCTGCCTTGATTACAAGGTGATTGTCGTAACCAATGCCTGTTCAGCCCAAACACCTGAAATAGCAACAGCCAATATCCGCGACATGCAGAACATGGGTGTTTTATGTACACCTTTTTCCGGTGTGCGTGAAATGCTTTCTTTATAGCTCTGCCTTTTGTACACAACAAGATGTCCTAGCCTCCGGCATAGTCGGAGGCTTTCTTTTGAGATATGAGCTTTTTGGATAATAAGTTTTTACCCTCTATTAGTAGTTTTTGAGGGAGTTCCTTTTTTTACCTGCCCTCATAAGCACACTCATTCTTCTCCATGACCACCAGCATATCTTTCTTTACAGTCAGATTTAAAAAGCATTATCCTATTTGTATAACGCACTTTAGCATGGGATCTGTTTCTGAAATTTGCCGCTCAAAGGCTTCCTGAAGTTTATCTAAAGGCAAAATGTCCGTCACATATTTCTCAACATTTATATAACCTTGTGCGATGAGATCAATAGTTTCCACAAACTCGGTACGAGTACATGAAACACTTCCAGAAAAATTGATCTCAGACAAAACCAGTTTATTTATATTTACGGGTATTTTTTCATCATTGGAGTTGCCTATCAGAATCACAGTACCGCCTGGTTTTATCGCTTTAATACAGGTATCCAATGCTGATTCACCGCCAGCCGCTTCGAAAATAATATCAAAGCCGCCTGAAGTTAACGTCTGCATATGCGCAATACTGTTTTCATCATGAGCATCAAAGTACGCATCAAAAATATGAAACTCTTGTGCTCGCTTGATTTTATGATCACTCAACTTGGATAACGCAACGAAAGATGCTCCAGATTTTTTTGCCAGCTCGCCTATTAAATGTCCGATAATACCACTTCCAATAACAAGAACCCTGCCATTTAATTTTATATTTGATTTTCTTACAGCATGATATGCGACCATAAGCGGATCAATAAGCGCTGCAGAAATATCAGAAACACTATCTGGAAGTTTGAATGCATTTTTAGCCAGACCAACAAACTTCTCTGCATATCCGCCATTCGTTACAAAACCTACGTAATTTTTTCCATCTACATGCTTGCAAAGCTGCTCATTTCCAGATTGACAGAAATGACATTCCCCACAATAAAGATTGGCCCAAAAGACCACGCGGTCACCAATGTTAAAATCACTGTCATTGCTTTGTGCCACAATACCACAAAATTCATGCCCCATTACAAAATCGTCGATATTGTCATTCCATCCTTTACCAGCCTTCCACATATGAATATCGCTTCCACAAACACCGCACGTCATTACGTCTATAGCAATTTCATTATCGTCAGGCGCTGGAATAATAACATCTTTACAGATAATTTCAGATGGAGCATTCAGTACAGCGGCTTTCATTGTTTTACTATGCATTCGCATTTCCTGATTTTCTGTTGTTATGTAAGTGATGCAGATAACTCTTGTATTCTGGAAAGTACGTCCTTCACAACACACATCTTTCCCATTCTGATTACCACTAAAGCTTTCGTATGCATATCAACTGGTGTGGTCCGGCAATACTTTCCTTATTTTTTAGTTTTTATTTGGATCTAAA
>CAMTOM010000254.1 GCA_947074125.1 uncultured Desulfovibrionaceae bacterium | reverse complement strand
AACATATCCTGCAGCAAGTCAAGCGGGTATTCGGTTTAAGAAGGGAGACAGAAAAAACCTAGGTCACGAACTGGCGGATATTTCTGACGCACAGTCTGTAGCTGTTGAGGAGGTGAACCTTAGCGAAGACAACAGAAAGAATGCGTGCGGCAGGAGCTTTTTCTTCAGGGGTTTTTCCCATGGGATTGCCTACCATAACATCGTATGTCCAGACTTCGCAGCCTTCATTGCCTGCAAAAGAGACATTTTTTTCAACAGTCTTGGGTTCTCCAAATGCACTGCGGATTTCTTGTTGTGAGCTTTTACCCATTTGGAGTTTTTTGCTCAGTGCTGGAGCGGATTCAAAAGACAGTGTTGCAGCAGCTCCGGCCATGACGAGAGAGTCGTGAGCACCAAAAAAGGAAAAAGCTGTCAGGGCGCAGAGAAGTAACAACAATTGTAAACGGGACATGTACAGTATCCTCCGAATAGTGTCAGAAAAAAGTATATTACCCTGATATGGGCAATGCCACTTATGCACTAGCCCAAGCGGTATGAAAAAGCAAGGCGCGACATAAGTCTCTTGAAATGTTTGATAAATCAGCTTTCAAAAAAATGTTCCAGTGTTGCGGCATCATCAGCATAGTTGCGCGGTATGCTATTGCCCATGAGACACAAGACTTCATAGGGGATGCTTCCCCAGATGTCTGCCCAGTCCTGTGCTGTGGGTGTGGTGTCATGCAGATTTTCTGGTGCGCCCATAATCCAGGCGGTTTCACCAAGGTTTGCATTGGGGATATGGCTGATATCTACTGCGATCATGCTCATGCACACACGTCCGACTTGCGGTGCTTTGTGTCCGGCAATGCCAACAAAGCCCTTGTTTGAGGTGCCTCGTGAATATCCCTGAGCATAGCCAGCACCCACAATCGCAATGCGCATATCGCGCGGGGCAGTGAAAATGCGTCCATAGCTTACCGTTTCTCCCTGCGCAATCTGGCGAATATGCAGGATGCGACTGCGGACATACATAGCCCAGGAAAGGCCTGTGCCAAGCGCTTCTTTGCTGGTACCGTGGAAAGGGTTGCCCCCATAAAGGGAAATGCCTGCCCGTCCAAATTCATAGCCATAGCTATCATGTTCCAGTGTTGCCGCCGAGTTGGCAAGCGAGCGTATGATATTGGGAAATACGGTCCGCAATGCCTGGTTGATTCGTGCGAAGCAGGTAGCTTGCTCCTGGGTGTAGCTATCTTCTTCGGGCATATCCGCACATGCGAGGTGCGAGACAAGAATATGTGGTGTGATCTGAGGATGGGTTCGCAGATATTCAATGAGCGCAGGAAGTTCTGCTTCGTCAAAACCCAGGCGGGTCATGCCTGTATTGCATTTGAGGCCGATGGGGACAGGTGACGATTCTGAAGCGCTCTGGGTGAGCATATCCAGTGCTTCAAAAGAAGAAATAAGTGGCAGGAGGAGACAGTGCTGTGCTTGTTCCGCTTCTTCTTTTGTGCAAACTCCCTGTAAGACAACGATACCTTGTTGATAACCTTCGTGACGCAGGAGCTTTCCTTCCTGCACGGTACTGACAGCAAAATGAGAGGCGCCTTCCTCTCCAAGAACACGGGCGACAGGGAGCATCCCGTGCCCGTATGCGTCAGCCTTGATAACAGGGAGCAAAGCGCCATGAGTACGCAAATGACGATAATTACGACGGATAGCCGTAAGATCCACCATAATGGCACAAGGGTTCAGACTATCGGTTTCCATGTAGCAATATCCGTGTTTATGTCTAAAAGAGCATGTTCATAGCCTAGCCTGTAAGTTTGTGAGACGCAAGAGCGCAAAAATGATTCAGGGAAGGCAAGACTTGCCAGGATTGCAGGAGATGCGTACTTTAAGGGCATGTCATTATCAGCAGGAACTTTTTTATTGGAAGCGTCAGACGGCGCGGCTCGTGCGGGGAAACTCGTTACGGCACATGGTGTTATTCCGACTCCCATCTTTATGCCTGTAGGGACGGTAGGTTCGGTAAAGGCTATTGCGCCCGATGACCTTGCGGCAATAGGTGCTCCCATTATTTTGGGCAATACGTATCACCTCTATTTGCGTCCTGGAGATGAGCTTGTGGCGCGGCATGGCGGCTTGCATGGTTTTGCCTCATGGCCTGGGGCTATCCTGACAGATAGCGGAGGCTTTCAGGTATTTAGTTTAAGCTCGCTGAGAAAAATTTGCGAGGAAGGTGTGGAGTTCCGTTCTCATATTAATGGCTCAAAACACATGTTTACTCCCGAAAAGGTGATTTCCATTCAGCGCAATCTGAATTCAGATATTATGATGGTGCTGGATGAATGTGTTTCGTATGGCACTGATTATGCCTATACAGAACGCTCCCTTGCGCTGACAACACGCTGGGCTATGCGGGCACGGGCAGCCTATCCTTCCGGCACGGCACAAAATCTTCTTTTTGCGATTACCCAGGGTGGCTTTTTCAAAGATCTGCGCCGGCGCTCCATTGAAGAGCTTTGTGAACACGATTTTGACGGCTTCGCTATCGGAGGTCTTTCGGTAGGAGAAAGCAAGGAGGAAATGATGGATTTCCTCTATGACGTTGCACCGCAGTTGCCTCAAGAAAAGCCACGCTATCTTATGGGAGTGGGAACACCACTTGATATTGTGAATGGTATCGCTGCGGGAGTGGATATGTTTGACTGTGTGCTCCCGACACGCAATGCCCGCAATGGCACATTGTATACCTCGCTGGGCAAAGTGAATATCAAACGCCGTGAATATGCGGAAGATGATTCTCCACTGGATCCCAATTGTTCCTGTTACACGTGCAGAACTTTTTCCCGCGCCTACCTGCGTCACCTGTACGTGAGTGCGGAATTGTTGGCATTTCGCCTTAACTCCTTGCACAATCTCACTTTTTTTCTGGATACGGTTCGTCAGGCACGTCAGGCCATTTTTGAAGGACGTTTTATGGCCTTTAAAGCAGGCCTTGAAGCCGTGTATCCTGAGGAGGTAGTGTAATGCCGGATGTGGATAAAGATTCTCCTGTTAGGGATATTGTACAGGCAGCCATTGCCGAGATCCGTCCCACTACAGCGGAGGCCTCGCTCTCTTCCTGTCTTTTTCTGGTGCGCCGTCGCCTTATGGCTTCTGTATTGCAGCCCTATAGCGAAATGCCTTCGGAGTGGAAGGAAAGCGCACAGGCTTCATTGCCTCCCCTTTCCATGCCAGCAGAAGGCTTGCTGACATGGTCATTTTCTTTTTCGCACATTGTGAGTGCCATATTTCTGGCAGTGTTTGCAGCACGTGCGCTTGGGGAAGGGGTGCAGATGGCGGTACCTTTTGCGGGGCTTGTCTGTCTGTTTGCGATTGCTTTT
>CAMTOM010000253.1 GCA_947074125.1 uncultured Desulfovibrionaceae bacterium | reverse complement strand
CTATTCCGAGTGAAATCACATAGAAAAGAGTCGCTAGAAGCGTCTGAAGGGAGCTTTCAAGCTGCAAGCCACTACCGAGCATGGCGAAAATAGTGTTTTGAGCCAAAAAACCGAGAGCAGAAGCTCCAAGAAAACTTCTGGCAGCAATGCGACTGATGCCTGCGATGAGATTGGTCAGAAAATTGCTTCCCAGAGGGACGATGCGAGTGGCAAAGACCAGCAGAAAGGGAGACTGTCCAATAAAAGTATTCATCAGCAGGCACTGGGGGGCAAATCGTTGCTCCAACCAGTGACGCCCTAAAAAGCGCGCGTAAGAAAATGTGGCGGTGCAGCCGATGATGGTTCCTATGGTGGCCAATAGTGCGCCAGCTAGCGCTCCAAAGACATATCCTCCCAGAAAAGCACATATCTGGCGCGGTATGCCGCACGCGGTGAGCACGCCTGTAACGCCTATATAGAGCAGCAAACCCTGCCAGCCTGTATTGCGGATGTGGGTATCCATCCATTCTTCGGTCATACTGTCTAAAAGCTGTAAGTGGCGTGCCAGTAACCATATGCCGCAGAGCAGCAGCGGGAGAGAAAAAAGACGGAGGTATGTGAGGAGGCGCTTTATAAAAGGAGGGCGATGGCAGGAAGTCATAATACTTTTTTTAGACGAAAGAGCAGAAAAAGTGCAAGTGCTTCTCCAATAAAAAGCACTGGGTCACTGTCAAGAAGGGCAAAAACAAGAATGCAACCTCCTGCTGTCAGGATGATAAAAAAAGGTATGGAAAAGAGAATGGCGGTTAGCTGGAGCAGTATACTGCTACAGAAAAGAATGCTGCATAATTGTTCAAGGGTAAACATAATGTTTTCTCTACCCGCTCATCTTTCTGAAGGCAAGTCTCTGCGCAGTCTGTGAATAAGGTATTGTCTTCGCTATACATAGGCTGGTGAGATGTCTTGCCCCCAAATATTGGTATAAGGAATATTGCCAATAAATGTGTGCTTAAGGTAAAAGCTTTTCTTCCTTTCCTCTTGCGCGCTATCCAGTAATGTTTATTATACTGTGGATACTTGCTATATATGAGGATTTTCATGAGTGATTTGACACCAAAAGAAATTGTTGCAGAATTGGATAAATATGTTGTTGGTCAGGAGCAGGCCAAGCGTTTTGTCGCGGTAGCCATGCGTAATCGCTGGCGTCGTCGGCGCCTGCCTGAGGATCTGCGTGACGAAGTCGCACCTAAAAATATTATTATGATGGGGCCAACGGGTGTGGGCAAAACAGAAATTGCCCGCCGACTGGCAAAATTGAGTGCCGCGCCTTTTTGCAAGGTAGAAGCTACCAAATTTACTGAAGTAGGTTATGTTGGGCGCGATGTGGAATCGATGGTGCGTGATCTTATGGAAATAGGTGTTACTCTGGTGCGTGATGAAGAAAACCTTCGTGTGCGCAAAGCCGCAGAAGAGGCTGCGGAATCACGCCTGATGGATCTCTTGCTGCCAGGTTCCTATTCTTCCGAGACCCATGCTGCGACGCGAGAAAAAATCTTGCAGCAATATCGCCTTGGTTTTTTGGATGATAAAGAAGTAGAAATGGAAGTCAGCGAGCAGTCTGGACAGAACATTGATATTTTTGCCATCCCAGGTCTTGAAAATATGGGGTCGCAGGTAAAAGATATGTTTGGTAAAGCCTTTCCGCCCCGACAAAAGCGCCGCAAAATGAAGGTGAAGGAAGCCTTTACTCTTTTGGTGCAGGAAGAATCGGGAAAACTCGTGGATCAGGAAGCGCTGATGGATAAAGCGCGTGATCGTGTTGAGCAGGAAGGTATTATTTTTATTGATGAAATTGATAAAATTGCAAGCTCTTCCGGTAACCGAAACTCGGACATCTCCAGAGAAGGCGTGCAACGCGATCTTCTGCCTATTGTCGAAGGGAGTGCGGTGAATACCAAGTATGGCATGGTTCGCACCGACCATATTCTTTTTATCGCAGCAGGCGCATTCCACTTCAGTAAACCGTCTGATATGATTCCTGAACTTCAGGGGCGTTTTCCTTTACGGGTGGAACTTCAGGCTTTGGGCAAGAATGAGTTCCTGCGTATCCTGACTGAGCCGGATAATGCACTCACACGCCAGTATGCAGCATTGCTGGCGACAGAAGATGTCAGCGTAACATTTGCTCCCGACGGTCTGGACGAAATTGCCTCCTTTGCAGAAGAAACGAACGCACGGGCAGAAAACATTGGTGCGCGTCGCCTATACACCATTATAGAAAAGATTCTTGCTGATGTTTCTTTTGATGCGCCTGACATGGTTGGGGAAAATGTTATTGTTGATCGTGACTATGTTCGCAAACACCTTGAAGATGTTCGTACCGATAAGGATCTGAGTCAGTATATTCTGTAGAAAATCATTTTTCAGTATGCACTGTCGATAGCCATCTGTTTGTATGCTGTTTGATATACATGGGAGCACTCTTGGTGCCCCCTTTAATCACGACATACTTTTGGAATGTCCATATTATGGGTGAGTATCCCTGCTTGAGTCCTTGCGCTAATTAGGTTATGGTGTTTGTTACCAGAAAAGATTGTTATCGAGGCACTCTATGGGCTCCTTTCTTCCTTTTGATGATGATGAATCCTTTGCTGAACGTATAAAGGGTTTGCAATATGACGAATTGCTGGACGTTTGGTTGGAAACGCAGCAAATCGAACGCATGCTGAAAAGAGATGTTGATCCCTCAGCAGAGCTTGCTCCTGAATATGAGGCAATGATTCTTGATGAACTGCGCTTGCGTTCTACGCGTCGTTTACTGCCCCGTATTGCGCGTTAGGGGAGTGTTCTTTTTTCCCTGTTTTTCTTTTTATTTCACTGTAAATACTTGTATATTTTCATGTTATGCTTGTGGTGATTCTACGTGATAACGGCATATCTCTGTTTGGGGTCAAATACTGACGATGCGGCACATTGCCTGCGAGATGCTGGCGAGCGTATTGCTGCGTTACCAAATGTTACTCCAGGTGCGTTTTCTTCTATCTATTTTACAGAACCACAGGATTATGTGAATCAGCCCTGGTTTCAGAATCAGGTCGTTGCGTTTTTTTGTGATGCGCGCTGGACGGCAGTGATCTTTCTCAAAGCCTTGTTGCATATTGAACTGGAAATGGGCAGGCAGCGCTCTCCTGATCCGGCATTGCGCTTTGGACCACGGCGCATTGATATTGATTTATTGCTTTTTGGTTCGGAATCCTCAGCAGACAGTTTTTGTACTTTGCCACATCCGCGTCTTCATAAAAGAGCTTTTGCCCTTCTCCCCTTGCGTGAAATCGCTCCAGACGTTACCATTTTTTCTGGAAAAACTTCCACGGATTTATTAGCTCAGCTTGAGTATCATCTGGAAGG
>CAMTOM010000252.1 GCA_947074125.1 uncultured Desulfovibrionaceae bacterium | reverse complement strand
CCAAGAATGGTTGTACCATCATCGTTAAGGTCGGCGTGGTCAAGCCTTTTACGTTGTATAGCCACTGATGTGCTCACGACCTGTAACGATGAGGTTATTCATGTCCTCCCTTTCTTTTCTCGAATCAGAATTTCCACCCCAAGCTCCTGAAAATGCTTTTTTTCATATCCTTCCGGTGCCTTATGAACATTCTGTATCCTATGGGGGTGGTACTGCTCAGGGGCCAGAAGCTATCCTGCACGCGTCACAGCAACTCGAAGCATGGGACGGATTCAGTACACCAGGCAACCTGGGCTTTTATACAGCCCCCCCTCTTGATTGCCATGGCACCCCAGAAGATGTTCTGACACGCATTGAGCAGGCTGTACAAAAAACACGACAGCATCACGCCTGCCCCATTTTACTGGGGGGCGAGCACACGGTCACCCTGGGTGCGTTACGCGCCCTAACACAGGAGAATATCCCTTTTGGCATTATCCAGATTGACGCCCACGCCGATTTGCGTGCCGCCTACGAAGGAAATCCTTTTTCACATGCTTCTGTCATGTATCGCGCTGTACATGATCTTGGCATACCACTCGCGCAATTTGCCAACAGAGACTTCAGTAAAGAAGAAGTCACACATCGCAAGCAGTACCATGTACACAGTGTCGATGCTCATATTCTTGCGGGCAAAGGTATGCCTGAAAAAATCCTGCCTGAAGATTTTCCACAAAAACTTTATATCAGTTTTGACGTGGATGGTCTGGACGCAAGCATGATGCCCGCTACGGGTACCCCTTCCCCTGGAGGGCTTTTTTGGTATGATACCCTGATACTTCTGGAGCGCTGCTGCAAAGGAAGAGAAGTCATCGCCTTTGATGTTGTGGAACTGGCACCCATAGCGCACCTGCCTTCCTGCAACTTCACAGCCGCAAAGCTTGTACATGCCCTCATGGGAATAACACAACGCTCCCTGATGCGCGCAACCACAACGCAATAAGCATTTTCTCAATACAGCGTGTGAGTAATAAAACGCCCCCTTTTTCATAAAAAAATCTTCATGGAAATAAAAAAAGCCGCCTTTTCAGGCGGCTTTTTTACTCATATCAAAAGCGTTAACCTAGTGGCTAACCACGCGGAAGTCATCGCGACGGTTTTTAGCCCAAGCGCTTTCATTTTCACCCATAACAGCAGGGTTGCCTTCACCGTAGCTGATCATTTCAAGCTGGGAAGGATTCACACCGAGCATGACAAGGTATTCATACACAACACGTGCGCGGCGTTCGCCAAGAGCAAGGTTGTATTCTTCGGTACCACGGGAATCGCAGTTACCTTCGATGCGTACGCGGAAGTTGGGATATTTCTTCAGCAGTTCAGCCTTTTCACGCAACATGCTGTTGTATTCGGGCTGAATATCAAATCTGTCATAAGCAAAATAGATGCGACCATCGGTAATGCGCTGCACGGCAGCCTGCATTTCGGGGGTCAAAGCACCTTCGGTGTAACCGCTATCGCCAGTATCACCCATGGTGACATCGCCGCCAACATTTTCTTCAACTTTAGCTTTTTTAGAACAACCAAAAGCCAGAGCCAGTGTCAGCAACAAAACAGCAAGTAAACAAAAACGTTTCATATTCCCTCCTGAACAATCCGTTGTCTTTTTTGACACCTGATCTTATCCCCAACTCAAAGATTACAGGTGCCCTGCCTTTAACTTATCTGTAAGTCAGCTTTTGTCAAGCATGACATATCTGAAAGCGATATTACTATCGCAAATCAGTCCCTGAAACACTGCCAGGTCTGCCCCAGCGGGGGAAAGAAGCATTGCCAGAACCAGTCGGAACTTTTCGTGCTTCACCACCATGGCGAGTGGTCAAATAGACTCCCTGGCCGCCACCTCTGGTAGAAGTGAATGCGATGAAATAACTATCCGCACAAAACGCGGGCTGCTCATCACTCCCAGGACCAAAAGAGACCTGCCGCTCAGCACCTGTCACCAGATCCTGAACAAAAATCCTGAAACCGGAATCTGTTAAACGGGAAAATGTTACCAGCGTTCCATCCAGAGAAATATTGGCTTCCGCATTATAGGAGCCACTTCTGCTCACACGGGAGATTTCTCCACTCCCCAGATTTTTCATAAAAATCTGCGGTCCACCCATTCTATTTGACGTAAACGCCATCTTTGAGCCACTTGCATCAAAGGTAGGAGAAACGTTGATGTATGGGCTACTTTCAAGCACTCTTTCTTTCTGAAACGAATGATTAAGAAGATAAATATCAGGATTGCGACCAAAAGACAAGCTTACAGCCACCTTATTATTTGGCATGAAAGCAGGTCCGATTACAGTGTTGCCAGGAAAGCGAATACGCTTCACGGAATTTGAACCGGCATCCCAGACACCAAGCGCATGGGAGCGCATATCCATGTGGGTAAAGACGATGAATCGACCATCCTGTGACCAGGCAGGCGAAAGTGCCGCACCTTTAATATTGGTAATCTGTCGCAGGTCACGTCCGGTAGGACGAACTGTCCAAAGGTCACTTTGCATCGTGCCGGTCTTTTTAACAAAAGCCAGCGTGGAGCGGAAAAATTCTCCACTTCCAGTCAAAGCCTGCAACAAATCTGCGCAAAAGCGATCTGCCACAGCAGAAAGATTCCCTTTATCGACTCCAGAATATTCTTTGCCCAGAATGCGGCTTCCTGTATTTGTTTCAAAGGCTCGCATCTGCACACGCCCTTTGGAACTGTCGCCAGCAGGCCAGAATGCTGTCACAAGCAAATCAGAACCCGCCAACTGGAAACGTTTGATATCCAGATTGGGTGGTTCGTAACCTGGCAGCAATGTACCGCCAAGCACATTGCGCTCATCAAGAAGCTGCAAAAAAGGCAGAATGGCAAGATTCTGCGAAACCAATGAATTCAGCTCCCGCCCCAAATTGCCCGCAGCCCGCGAGGGTCCTGTCAACGGGGTTGCCAGAGTCAGGCGAAATACATTCTGCCCTGGCCCATAAATATCGACACGCACTCCGGCCGCAGCGATACCTGCTGTGACAAATAAAAGCAGAAATGTGCACAGTGCCACAATTTTTTTCATCTCTTTCCTCCGACATCCCAACACGTAAGAATGGAATCGTAATTTTTTATCAGTAAGCAAACATGAGTAACGTATCTTATTGGCGTCTGTCAAAGACAAGTCTGCAAGACCCAAGGGGAAAAGTTACCTTGTACCAACAAAAAGCATACATTTTCGATAGCTAGACCAGATCGCCTTGAAAAAGACTTCCGCAAGAAAAGCGCTCATAGCGATATTTACGGAAAATAGCAATAGCCTTTCGCTTACAAAGAGCGCATCCATTTCCTTCAAAAACAACCTTTAATGAAAGAAAGGAAAAAGATTTATCCAAAAT
>CAMTOM010000251.1 GCA_947074125.1 uncultured Desulfovibrionaceae bacterium | reverse complement strand
CCCACCCTCACAGTCCTCCACGATGCATCTCTCAGCTGCGGCAGCGCCTGCCATAACCCATACCCCGTCCCCACCTGCTCTTCCCGCCATACACAATGAGCAGTACTCCGCGAGACGGCAGCTTTCACACCATAGGCACCATGCCCCACAACAACCCAGATCTTTGTCTCAAACCAAGTATGAAGGTCGCGCAATACATAGCCCAGCATAGGCTCTTCCAGAAGCGTTTGCAGCACTTTCGGGCGGAAGGAATACATCCTGGTTCCCTTGCCTGCTGCCAGAACAACCACACCACACTGCATCATGTTCACAACACTCCTTAACTATCTTTTGAAAAAATACGCATTCAAAATTGGCAATATCTAATATCTAATGTTCCGCATCCCCATGAAGGAAGCGTAGATAGCGCAAAACATAAGTTAAACAAAAGAAAGAAGTTATCACCATTCTTTCAAGTGTCCAAGAGTGTAGCCTGACTGCCTTCACATGTCCAGCTTGAGCAGACAGTCAAAAATCATCCTATTGTCGCAACATATATTTACACAGTCCCACCCCACAGGTAAACAGCCAATATTTCCACACGAAAAAGCATTCTCGTATATGTAATAAAAAGTGAAACATATCTGTATGATACGAAAAGGCGGATAGGGAGTTTTCTCGCTCCCTACCCGCCTGACACGCATTCATCTCAAAACTATATTACAACACCTTCAGTCTTCAAAAACCTTATACAGGCTTTTGAAAACGAGGCAGGTACCCAATCATCTTAGCGTGCTATACCCGCACTTCCTGAAAATACCAGGGTATCATCACGAACATCCATTTTCACACTTTCGCCATCACGAATTTCACCACTCACGAGTTTTTTTGCCAGCGGTGTTTCGACATAATGCTGCACATAGCGCTTGAGAGGACGCGCCCCATAAACAGGATCATACGCTGCCTCGGCGATAAAATCTCGTGCTTCCTGTGTCATCTCAAACTGGATTTTGCGCCCTTCAAGGCGGGTGCGCAAACGCAGCAATTGCAAGTCGACAATGCGCCCAATCTGACCTTTCTGCAAAGGCATGAAAAGAACAGTTTCATCCACGCGATTCAAAAATTCTGGACGAAAGGCACGACGCAACTCTTCCAATACCTGTTCACGCGCATCCTCACGCAATGTCCCGTCAGATCCAATCCCCTCCAGCAAAAGAGGAGAGCCTATATTGGACGTCATAATCACAATGCTGTTACGAAAATCAACGGTTCGCCCCTGACTGTCTGTCAAGCGTCCATCATCCAGTAACTGCAAAAGCGTATTGAACACATCAGGGTGCGCTTTTTCTATTTCATCAAAAAGAATCACAGAATACGGTTTGCGTCGCACGGCCTCAGTGAGCTGTCCGCCCTCATCGTAACCAATATATCCTGGAGGCGCTCCGATAAGGCGCGATACGGAATGCTTTTCCATATATTCGCTCATATCAAGACGCACCATATTTTCTTCCGAGTCAAACAAGGCTTCTGCCAGCGTTTTGCAAAGCTCTGTTTTTCCTACTCCTGTAGGGCCAAGGAAAATAAAGGAACCCGTCGGGCGCGCCGGATCAGACAGTCCTGCACGGGCACGCAAAACAGCATCTGCAACAGCCTGGACGGCCTCATCCTGCCCGACAACACGTTCATGAAGCTGGTCTGCCAGATGAAGCAGTTTTTCGCGTTCAGATTCCAGCAGGCGCCGAACAGGAATACCTGTCCACTTACCAACAATTTCGGCAACATCCTCAGGACGCACCTCTTCTTTCAAGAGCCTGTCGGCATCGCCCTCGGCAGCTCCCTGCTGCTCAAGCTCTGCCAGCTTCTTTTCCAGTTCCATCAGTGTGGAATATTTAAGCTCCGCAGCCCGATTCAGATCATAGGCACGCTCTGCCTGTTCAATGGAAAGGCGTGTCTGCTCGATCTGGCTTTTGACTTCACGTACCGCATTGATAGAGCCTTTTTCCTCTTCCCATTGCTGGCGTAGGGCAATCTGCTCGCTACGCAGACCTTCCAGTTCATTTTCAAGTTTCTTCAAGCGGTCGCGAGAGGCATCGTCAGTCTCACGGCGCAGGGCTTCTCTTTCAATTTCAAGCTGCATGACCTTGCGATTGACTTCATCCAGATCCGTGGGCAACGAGTCAATTTCTGTACGTATGAGCGCTGCGGCCTCATCAATAAGATCAATCGCTTTGTCGGGGAGCTGTCTGTCAGTGATATAGCGATGTGACAGAGTAACCGCCTCTACAATGGCAGAGTCGCTGATGCGCACGCCATGATGCACTTCAAAGCGTTCCCGCAGACCGCGCAAAATGGAAATGGCGTCTTCTACTGTCGGCTCTTCTACAAGCACAGGCTGAAAGCGCCGCTCAAGCGCAGGATCTTTTTCAATATACTTGCGGTACTCATCTATGGTTGTGGCACCAATACAGTGCAGCTCACCACGCGCCAGCATGGGTTTAAGCAGGTTGCCAGCATCCATGGCACCATCTGTTTTTCCCGCACCCACAATAGTATGCAGCTCATCAATTCAAAGCATCATATTCCCTTCCTATTTTTCTACTTCCTTCCGTCCCCTCTTCCCCCACCCGACCCTCTTCCGATCTACCTCTTGATGGCTTTTGCCATCTCTTTTAGTGGTTGCAATAAGTGGAGTGAAGTGAAATTACCCACCTACGATGAACAAGTGCAGGACGAGAGTAAAGATGACGATAACGATAAGCCGCCCTTGAGTGGAAAGGCTCGCTATTTAGTTCTTTATGCCTCGCGAAGTGGAAATAGTGAGCGTGTGGCACAATTGATTCAGTCGACACTAGATTGTGATATTTTGGAGGTGCAGCCAGCGGTAGCTTATGAGAGCGATTATAATGATATGTTGACTCGCGCTCAGCAAGAGTTGCAAGAGATTGCTCAGGGAAATTATCCTCCTATCGGAACTAATGTAGATGATTTTGAAAGTTATGATCTCATATTTATAGGCTATCCTATTTGGTATGGGCATATGGCAACACCTATGCAGGCTTTTTTGCATAGTCATGCCGAGAAGCTACAGGGTAAAAGAATAGCTCTTTTTGCAACAAGTGGTAGTAGTGGTATAGCAACCTCGTTGGCAGAAGCTCAAGCATTATGTATGGAGTCTACGTTTACTCAAACATTACTTATAACATCGAGCACTCTGACACAAATGGAGCACCATGTGGCAGAGTGGCTCTCGGTTATAGGAGCAGAAAAGAGTAAGCCAAATAGTGAAGAGTTAAAAATAAAATTGAGTGGGGGGGATAGAGCAGTCTTTGCTACTGTGGTAGATAATGGTACTGGTTTAGATTTAATTACGCTCTTTGCAATTGCTAGAACTGTGACCGATTGGCCTAACGCGGAGGAGAGGATAA
>CAMTOM010000250.1 GCA_947074125.1 uncultured Desulfovibrionaceae bacterium | reverse complement strand
GGCGGGGGAGTGAGAGGGAGTTGTCGCGCTATGGAGGACGAACGCTCCCGTATCTCGACGCAGTGTGATACGGTTTATTAGATTTCCATTCGTGTCCGGTCCTGCGGTCTCGCTTCAAACCACAGTAGTACTATTGGGACACTTCTTTTACCTGCTATGGTACGCCCCCGCCGAAAAGTGACCGTTGTCGTCAAAAAAAGCCTCACAACTTTTCCAATCTTTGGCTGTATCATCACTTCCTGCGATCCCATTGCCCTTGATCGTGTCAATCCCAGAGAGGATCTTACCACAGTCCTTTCTGAGGGGGTACAAAAGCTCAATGATGGTTACTCTGTCGTTATTTTCCCCCAGAGCACACGTACCGATGTCTTCGATCCCCAAAAGTTTAACAGTATCGCCGTAAAACTGGCCAAAAGAGCCGGCGTCCCCGTCATCCCACTGGCTCTGAAAACCAATGCCTGGAGTCGCGGGAAATACCTGAAAGACTTTGGGCCTCTTGATCCTAAAAAGCCCGTCCATTTCTCTTTTGGTGTCCCTATCCCCATCACAAGCAAGAATGGTCGTGAAGAACAAGCGCAGCTCTGCACCTATATTCAGGAAAAACTGCGCCCATGGACATCATTCTAAAAAAGTCCTCTTGCAAACGCATCTATCATCAATAGAGCAGCCTTTTTTCGAGCCAGCAAAACTGCCCTAAAAAAGACTTTATACATTCTTTTACCTCAATAACTAAAAAAGCGCCCCTGAAATCTCAGAGGCGCTCGTTATTTACAGGGAAAACACAGAATAGCGCGTTAACGAAAATTATTATTCTAATGCTTGATCCAGCGTCCCAATGTTTGGAAAAGGAAAATAGGATCAACAGGCTTTGTAACATAGTCATTCATACCCGCAGCAAGACTGCGTGTTCTGTCAAGCTCCATAGCATGAGCTGTCATCGCAATAATAGGCAGGGTCACAGGTACACTCGGCAGCATACGGATGCATTTTGTTGCTTCAATACCATCCATAACGGGCATCTGCACATCCATCAGCACCAAATCATATTTGTTTCGCTTCACTGCCTCAACAGCTTCCATCCCCGTTCCCACCGCATCAACAACAATGCCCGCCTGTTCCAGAATGGCTTTGGCAATTTCCTGGTTGATGTCATTATCTTCCACCAGCAAAATATATTTCCCAGAAAGATGCGCTGGAATTTCCTGCTTTTCGGTGATTTCTTCCACCTCTTCAGAAACTTCATCAGCAATACCAAGAGACAGGGTAAACGCAAAAGTACTGCCATGTCCCAGCAAGCTTTCTACTTGAATCTCACCACCCATCAATTCTACAAGCTGCTTGCAAATGGCAAGTCCCAACCCGCTGCCTCCAAAACGACGGGGAATGGAGCCATCTGTCTGGAAAAAAGGACTGAACAGAAAACCCATTTGCTCAGGATTGATCCCAATACCCGTATCCTGCACAGAAAAACGTAAATGAATGCTCTCTTTTTCTTTCTGCACACAGGAAACCGTAATACCCACTTCGCCTTTTTCCGTAAATTTCACCGCATTGGAAGCGAGATTCAGCAATATCTGACTGATGCGAAGCGGGTCACCTACCAGATGATCGGGGATAGTGTCGTCTTTGGTAATATGAATGAGAAGGCCTTTTTCCTCTGCTTTCACAAGCAGCATATCAGAAAGACCATTCAAGGTATCTTCGAGGGAAAAAGGCACGTTTTCCAAAACCATCTTCCCAGCCTCAACTTTGGCAAAATCAAGAATATCATTGATAATGCTCAAAAGTTTCTGCGAAGCTACCTGCATTTTCAAAAGATTTGAACGCTGTTCTGTAGAAAGATTTGTCTGTAATGTCAGATAGCACATTCCCAGAATGGCATTCAATGGCGTACGGACTTCATGACTCATACGCGCAAGATAGCTGCTTTTGGCTCGTGTGGCTTTTTCGGCCTCAGCCTTGGCATTTTTCAATTCTTGCAAGGTGCTGTACTGCCGCACGGCCGCTTCAACAAGACGTCCTACAGCCTGTACGGCAAACTCTTCAACCGTCAGCCATTTGCGATCTCGATGGCAGTCAATAAGGGTTATCAGCCCCCATAAATCACCTTCTGTCAAAATAGGAGCTACGAGTATGGATTGGGCGTTTATCTCACAAAGGTAACGTGCGTTTTCGCCTGACAGTGCAGATACAGACAAGCCTACGCACTGCCCCCCCATCAATTTTTCTTTTTCTTCGGGAAGAAGCTGCTCATAGCAACACTGGGGCAAGGCATCATTTTTGACAGCACTTTCGTTGACCCAATCATACCAGAGCATGGGAGCATCAAAGCTCTCTCTCCGACAGCGCCAGAAACGTACCCTGTCCACTCTGGCACTATATGCCAAAATACCAAGTGAACTTTGAATACAGGAAGCAAAGTCATCGCCATTACTGCTCAAAAGTACCTGAGCAATGCGATTGACGTCCTGCAAAATCGCATCAGCTCCTGAAATACCCTTAGTCCCCAACTGCATATCTTCCGCAAGCCATGAAAGCCCTCGTAAATCACAAATGATCACAGAAACATAGGCTTGCCCCGCATGTTCCACGCGAGAAAAGGTAAGCTTTGTCGGAACAGGCTCTCCGTTCAGCGTTTGCTGGAGCCATTCTGATGTTATGGATTTACTGTGAAATGCTTGGTGCAGACACTCAAGAAAAGCCTTTTTTGACTCCTGCCCCCCAGGTTGAAAGTGGGGAAAAAACCGAAAAGGATTTTCGAGATAACTATCTTTGCCAGAAAGCGCGAATAAAGAACATACCGCATCATTGCAAAGGATGCAGCTCAGTGACTCATCCCACAACGTGTACCCATTGGGTGAGGTCAACACAGAAAATGCGTCAGGAGAGACAGAAGAAAGAGGCTGCTCTTTTATAGTGTGGGCAGCCGCAGACGAGACAGACTGGTGTTTTGTTCCCATTGCGCAAACAATCCTTTCATAACACCCTGGAATATAAAACTGCTGCCTTATCAAAGAAGGCAGCAAAGAGCATCACAAAGAGTAATATACATGTAATGTCATCGTTTGGCAAGGTAAAGAAAAAGTAAGCCGAGAAAACGCAGGGAACAGTATATATCTTACGCTTTGTTTAGCATCACTTTAGCTGGACGCAACAGGCGCTCACGCAACTTGTAACCACGCTGCATGACACGACTTATGGCATTTTCCTCAAGATCTTCCCTGGCTTCCATGCCAATACTTTCATGCAGTTCAGGAGTGAATGCTTCCCCTTCTTCGCCCACAGGCTCAAGTCCATGACGCTTGAGAGAATCACATAGACTGTTCCTTGTCATATCAAGTCTCTTGAAAGCTACTAAGTCGGTTTCTTGTGTTGAATCATCGGTCCTGTCGAATCTACACAGAAGAAGTAGGG
>CAMTOM010000249.1 GCA_947074125.1 uncultured Desulfovibrionaceae bacterium | reverse complement strand
ATGCAGCTCATCAATGAAAAGAATAATATTCCCTTCAGATTTTTCTACTTCAGTCAGTACCGCTTTCAGACGTTCTTCAAATTCGCCACGATACTTGGCACCAGCAATGAGCGCCCCCATATCCAGCGCATACAGGGCTTTTCCTTTCAGGCCTTCAGGAACATCTCCCTTCACAATACGGAAAGCCAAACCCTCCACAATAGCCGTCTTGCCTACACCAGCCTCACCAATCAGCACAGGATTGTTTTTGGTGCGTCGTGAAAGAATCCGAATCACACGGCGAATCTCAGAATCACGCCCGATAACAGGATCCATCTTCCCCTGCCGTGCGGCTTCTACAAGATTGCGCCCGTACTTTTCAAGTGCTTCAAAGGTATCTTCAGGATTGGCGCTGGTGATTCTATTACCGCCACGAAGTTCTGTCATGGCTTCGCTAAAACGTGCTTTCGTAACAGAATACTCTTTTAACACTTCGCCAATCGCCGTTGATCCTTCCTCTTCTGTCATACTCAGAAAAAGATGGTCGACACTAACGTATTCATCCTTCATTTTGCGCGCATCGGCTTCTGCATGCAGCAATACCGTATTCAAGCGCTGTGTAATCATGACCTTACTGGGGTCAACACCCCCTCCCGAAACAGAAGGACGTTTGCGCAGTACCCCTTCCAGAGCAACACCAAAGGCTCTTGAAGATACCCCCAGATGCTCAAGAATACGAGAAACAATACCATTTTCCTGACGCACAAGCGCCAGCGCAACATGCTCGACATCCATTTCCCGATGCCCCATGCCTATTGAAATGGACTGGGCATCCTGCAAGGCTTCCCTTGCTTTATCCGTAAATTTTGCAATATCCATGGCACATTTCCTCCGCGCCACATCGTGTCTTATTATTTACGCTCTTTTTGCACGCCTCTTCACGAACACAGCTATAAGAGCTACTTCAAACAAATATGCTTATGACTATTGCCATGCCCTGCACGCAGACAATCACCAGCCATAGCGTAAACGCTATTTCCCTGAAACCTCTTGCAGGTAGCGCACCTGTTTTTCCAGAGCATCCACACGCTCAAGCAAATCAACAATAATGGTTCCCCCCATGAGCGGGAGTTCAAAATCGCTGCAAATACGCCCTAACTTGCGCACACGATAGACATCTGCCGCGCAAAACAGACATTCATTTTCCTGAGTGCGCCGAGGAGAAATCCACCCCAAGGCCAGCAATTCTTCCAAAAATGAGGGGTCTATACCTGTCTCCTCGATAAAAGCGGTATGCGCGATATAGCAGGAGCGGCTGGGCAGGCTTTTGTCTTTTTTTACAATACTCATACTCTCCCCTCCTTTCAGGCCTCTGATGATTCGAGGGCAGCCAGTGCTGCCAGTTTTTCCCACAATTCCCTCTCTTCAGGACGAAGCTTTTCTGGCACGGAAATCATCAGGCGCACCAGCAAATCACCTCTGGCAGAAGGTGCTCCCATGCCCTTGCCACGCAAACGGAAGCGCCGTCCGGAAGTGGTACCCGCAGGGATATTGAGTTCAATTTCTCCTTCAAGCAAAGGAACACGCGCCTTGCACCCCAAAACAGCATCCCAGGGCATCACTGTTACATCACAGAGCAAGTCTATGCCATCGACCTGAAAAAAGTCATTGGAAGCATAACGCACCTGCAAAAACATATCGCCAGGATTTCCCCCAGGCATCGCTTCTCCCTGACCAGCCAAGCGCAGCTTTGCGCCTTCACGAACGCCAGCGGGGATATTGATTTCCAGATTTTTTTCTCCCTGGAATGTCGTCACATTAACCTGCTTGCGCCCACCATCCACAGCTTCCTTGAGTGTGAGCAGTATTTCGGAGCTGACATCACGTCCTTTACGGGGACGACCTGCAAAATTACCTGAAGGATCGGGGGTAAATTCTTCACGCCCAGTGGCGCTGGCCTGTCCGAAAAGTGTTTCAAAAAAATCAGAAAAGCCGCTGCTGGAACCACCAAAATAGTGATCATTGAAACGAAAATTTGCCCTTTGAAAGTTCGGATTTTCCTGAAAATGTCGCTTTTGCTCCCAGTCTGATCCAAGATGATCATACATACGGCGCTTATCAGTGTCTTTCAGCACCTCATACGCCTCATTGACTTCCTTGAATTTTTCTTCGGCTTCGGGACTATTCGCATTGAGGTCAGGATGGTGCTTGCGAGCCAGCTTTTTATACGCTTTGGTAATGACCTCAATAGAAGCACCACGCTCCACGCCAAGTATTTTATAGTAGTCTTTGTATGTTGCTGCCATACACTCAGCCCTCACACGGTATGCTGTCCCACAGCTAGAGTAAGTCACTTTTGGAACACGTCAAGGAGATGACGCTATTATTGCAAATCCATACTGCTATTCATACGGAAAAATAAAAGAAAATACTCTCTCAAAAAATATATCTCCAATAAAAAAAACGGACACCCTCAAGCGCCCGTTTTCTTCATTCGCAAAACAGATTTAATTATACAACACCGTGTTCGCCAGGCTTCTCGTATTCCACATCTTGCTGCATACGAGTATACTGTTCGGTATCTCCCAACAGCAACAAAATAACAGAAGAAACATATACAGAGGAGAACGTACCCACGGCAATGCCAATCAACATCGTCAGCGCAAAGTCATGAATAACACCACCACCCCAGATAAACAGGGACAGGGTCGCCAGAAATGTCGTTGCACTGGTGAGAATGGTACGACTCAATGTCTGATTTATTGCCGCATTGATAATGCTGATAAATGGCAGGTCAGGCGTCGCACGCAAGTTTTCACGCAAACGGTCATAGACAATAATCGTATCGTTGAGGGAGTAACCTACCAAAGTAAGCAAAGCCGCAACAACATTCAAATCTATTTCAACCCCAAGCATCGCCAGAATACCCAGAGTGATAAAAACGTCATGTAAAAGACCAACGATGGCTCCCAAGGCAAAATTCAACTTGAGCCGCCAGCAGACAAGCAGGGTGATCAGCAAAGCAAGACATACCTTCCACCCCATACCCAATGCCGTGAAGCCCAAAAGGTACATACCGCCCCAAAGAGCTGCCGCCATAATCGCTCCAGCCATCCAGCGCTGCTCAAAACGTCCTGAAATGTACACGGCAATGAGCAAAATCGCATAATAGAGCGCCTCCAGAGCCTTATTGGTCAAGTCATCACCAATCTTTGGCCCAACAGCTTCCAAACGCTCAATTGTCACGGGATTATCCGGAGATGCTTTCCCCAGAGCACCCAGAACATCACTTCTGAATTTTACAGCAGCAAGCTCCCCGTTAGAGGAAAAGCGCCAGAGATAATCCCTGCCCACTTCGCCAAAACACTGTGTCGAAATTCCCGGAAGCAGTAGCAGACTCAGTGCCTTTTTCAAGTGTTCGACCTCTGCCGCCTTTTCAAACTGCTACTGCCACATAACACCGACC
>CAMTOM010000248.1 GCA_947074125.1 uncultured Desulfovibrionaceae bacterium | reverse complement strand
TTTCAGTCTATTGTGCTGGCAATACCCTCACATCATATGCTTACAATCTGACGTATCACATCTTTGATTTCTCTTCCCAAGCGCTCCCATCCACTCAGACTCCCCAATGAGCGCAAGTCTTCCTGAAAGCACACAGAAAAGACAATAATAACAGTAAGCAAAAAAAGAAATTCACGCACACTGCCCGTACTGCACAATCGCAAAGAAAGCATTTTTTTCTTGCTCAAGGGCAGTAAAGGGACACCGCTTGTTGTGCACATATCCAAGAGGACATGCATCAGACCGCCAAAACCCAATCCCGCCAAAACAGTACCACTTATTGAACCAGTAAATGAGAGAAGGGGCAGATATTCCTGCAAAGAACGTAGCGCAGCATCAGGTAGAATGCCTGTTTTCCCCCAAAGCGGAAATATCAAAACCAGCGCGAGCCACCATCCAAGCCAGTGCGTTACCCCCCTGTGTATGGCGAAAAAGACCTTATCGCTATTCCAGCATAAACGGGCAATACTACGCTCTATCATATCCGGCAGTACTGCCCCACAACATGCCGCCCCAATCGCAAGTGGCGGCATGTGCAGGGCATAGGCTGCTGCTACAGCCGCTGTTTGATGTGTAATCCACTTCATACTATGTATCAGTCTCTTCCCAACTACGATTTGCTGACAATCTCTGTATCCTCAAGAAAGCGACTCTCGACAAAAAAGATACATCGACCATGTAAAACATCAAGAGAGTACACGACCTTCCTGGTACTTCCCTCTGCACAAAATGTAAATAAAAACACTCCAGCACCCCAAGCAGGGTATCTGGAGTGTTTCTATTTTTCAAACGAGAATCAAACTAGCCACAACGCGAAAATGCACACGAAGGACAGATAAGGCAGCCCTCCTGAAACACAAGTTCCGCACCGCATTCAGGGCAATGCTCTACCACAAGATCCTGTACATTGTGCGTTAATTTCTCATGCTGCATATAACGATGTTCCAATACCCAGGCAATGGCATCAGGTATGGAGAGCAATAACCCTTTCCCTCGAAACACAGGATGTCCACCGCCAATCCCTTTAATCTGCGCAACCACATCTGCCACACTGATACCAGAGCGCAAAGCCAGCGACACCAGACGCCCCAAAGCCTCAGCTTTTGCGGTAATAGAATGCCCGGACTTGCCAATCGTGGCAAAGACTTCAAAGGGCTGCCCATCCATTTCATTAACGGTAAGATACAGTGTTCCCAAGCCTGTGGGTACTTTTTGCGTGAATCCTTCAATCAGGTCTGGACGCTTGCGCTTGGGAGAATCTTGCGACAAAGGCGATGCTGCAGCAACAGAAGTTTCCTGAACAGAAGTACCATCCTGCTTTTTCTGTCCTTCTCCTGTAGCGAGCACCTGCACAGACTTGCAACCATCACGATAGACTGTCACGCCCTTGCAGCCTTCTTCATAGGCCATCCAATAAATGGCGTAAATATCTTCTTTTGTCGCACTGTTAGGCAGATTGACTGTTTTTGAAACAGCATTGTCTGTGTGCCGCTGGAAAGCAGCCTGCATACGTAAATGCCACACAGGATCAATATCCATCGCCGTCACAAAGACATCACGCAATTGTTTGGGCAGTGTATCCATATTCTGAACAGAGCCAGATGCAGCCACCGCTTCTCGCAATGCTGCGGAATCCAGTCCGGCATCGCGCAATGCGTTTTCAAAATAAGGGTTCACCTCAACAAGGCGCTCTCCATCCATAATATTGCGTGTAAAACAAAGTGCAAAAAGAGGTTCCACGCCTGATGAGCACGAGGCAAGAATGGAAAGCGTTCCCGTAGGAGCAATGGTCGTCACAGTGGCATTGCGATACGGTCCTTTTTTCTCTGCCGCATAGCGCGAGGACTCATAGGCAGGAAAAGCGCCGCGCTCTGTTGCCAGTTGGCTGGAGGCTTCATGACCTGCCCCATTGACAAAAGCCATCACACGTTCAGCGAGCTGTACACCTTCTTCGGAGTCATAGGGAATACCCAGTTGGAAAAGCAGATCTGCCCAGCCCATGACCCCCAGACCAATCTTGCGATTTTTGCGCACCATCTCGCTTATCTGTGGCAGGGGAAAACGCGAGGCATCAATAACATTATCCAAAAAGCGCACTGCGAGGTGAACAAGGTCACAAAGACCTTCCCAGTCTATGCCCTTATTAGCGGGATCAGCATCCTGATTATGACCAGCAACATAAAAACGGGCAAGATTGATAGAACCAAGATTGCAGGCTTCAAAGGGAAGCAAGGGCTGTTCGCCACAAGGATTTGTGGACTCAATTTCACCCTGATCAGGTGTGGGATTGTCACGATTGATACGATCAAGAAAAACAATACCGGGATCGCCCGACACCCAGGCTTTTTCTACAAGAAGCTCAAAAATTTCACGCGCACGCAACTGTTCTGTCACAGCTCCTGATGCAGGATCAATCAGGGGATACGAAGCATCAGCTTCCACCGCCTTCATAAACACTTCGGTCAAACCCACAGAAAGATTGAAGTTATTGAACTCCCCTTCCTGCTCTTTCGCACGCATGAACTCCAGAATATCAGGATGATCCACCCGCAAAATACCCATATTGGCACCGCGACGGGTTCCTCCCTGCTTGATCTGTTCTGTAGCCGTATTAAAAATGCGCAAAAAGGATACAGGCCCTGATGCCACGCCACCAGTAGAACCCACACGAGCATCTTTTGGGCGCAAACGCGAAAAGGAAAAGCCTGTCCCTCCACCTGATTTGTGGATCATCGCTGCATATTTGACGGCGTCAAAAATCTCTTCGATGGAGTCTCCAACGGGCAGCACAAAGCAGGCTGAGAGCTGTCCCAATTCCGAACCCGCATTCAGCAGTGTCGGAGAATTGGGCAGAAACTGCCAGTCAATCATGGCTTCATAGAATTTTACAGCCAATGCTGTCGCATCATAGGGAGAAGTCGTATACTTGGCTTCCTCCTGAGCAACAGTCGACGCAACACGCCAGAACAACTGACGCGCATCTTCTTTCACTCCATTTTCGATGCGGCAATAACGCTTGTCGAGAACGACTTTGGTATTCGCAGATAATTCTGGACGCGGGAGATTCTCAGGCATTGGGAACATATACAACCACAACCCTCAAAGTATAAGAAAAGAAGAACAGGTACTCACAAAAGCACCCATAAAACACGCCTTTGACAAAAAGAAAGGGCGATCACGCAAACAACAGGGTGTACGCACCCCGTCAGCAGTATCCCCCAATGTGTAGCGGTAAAGTATATATGAAGACAAAGAGAAAGACCATAGCGCGAAAACATAGATCTATCGTATAAGACATTGAAAATACAAACATATTTTTCATGAAAATTTCTAAAAAATTTTTCCGCAAATACTTTTTTTCATGTAAAATCAGGTGCTTAAAAAAACGTTCCGAAGGCATATCTCAT
>CAMTOM010000247.1 GCA_947074125.1 uncultured Desulfovibrionaceae bacterium | reverse complement strand
AACTATACACTTGTAGCTATGATTTTCTGCGTAGTTTTTCTTAGTGATCCCGCTTCGAGTAATTCATGGTGGGTATGTTTGGAGATAGTTGTCTTATACGTGCCTGTTCACCTGTGAAAACTGTTTGTGGGGGGTGTAATTTCTCTCCTTTCGCTCCTTTTTTTCTGAAGAAGCGCCCGCGATATCAACGTCATAAAGAGATGCTGGCCTTGCTTGCTTCACTCTTACCTCAAACATTTCCTCATGGAGCACAAGACAAAGGAGGTAAAACGGATAATGCCAAACATGCTGCCCTGGACATACTTAATGCGATATTGATCTTGAGGCATCAGGAAGGCGCTTCAATTCCTTTGCTTAAATATTGCAGCAGTCTTGGGGGGAAAGAGCTTTCGCGTTTCCTGCAAGAGGTGGTGTCGAAGGGAAAGGCGCTGACCTTTGATAAGGAAAATCCCCATTATATCAGTCTTGAAGCCTTTACAGAGCTTGCAGAAACGGCTCTTGCCCAAGCGGCGCAATTTCATAAGCGTGAGCCATTAAAGCAGGGGATGCCAAGAGGTGTACTGTCTGCGGGATGGGGGCAGGATGTGCCGCCTAAACTTGCGCATATGGTTATTGAGCGTTTGCTAAAATCCGGAAAACTTGTGGCAGAGGGAGAGACTCTGCGCCTATCCACACATAAAGTGCAACTGGCTTCCGGACAGGCGGGTATCAAGGAAAAACTTTTGGCAGCTCACACGCGTGCTGCTATGATGCCCCCCAATCTCAAAGATGTTGTGGAGGACCTTGGTATATCTCTTCGAGATGCTACGCCAGTGATGCAATTGTTATGTGATGAAAAGAGTCTCGTGAAAATCAGGGATGGTCTTTATTATGCATGTGCCCCTTTAGAAGAGATTCTCGCAAAGGTCTGTCAGTGGTTTGATGGACATGATGATCTTTCGCTTGCTGATCTTAAAGTGTTGCTGGATGGGCTTTCCAGAAAATATCTGGTGGCGCTTATGGAGTATATGGATAAGGAAAAAATCACTGTTCGTGTAGGAGATAAAAGGCAGTTTCGTGCTAAAGGACGGGGGTTATAAAAAAATCTCTTATCTAAGAGTGTTAAGGAGTAGCATATGAATGTAAAAGAATGTATTGCATTGCGTCGTAGTGTTCGCAAGTACAAAGATGAACCCATTGCGCGTGAAGTTATAGAGGAATTGTTAGCTCTTGGTACAAAGGCTGCGACGGGTTCTGGTATGCAACCGTGGGGCTTTGTTGTTTTGGAGGATGCTGAAAAAATACATGACCTTTCTGAAGAGACGCGCCAATATGTATTGAATAATCTTGCCAGCTATCCCTATCTTGCACCATATAAGGAATGGCTGGAAAAACAGTCTTATTGTGTTTTTAATCATGCCAGGACAATGATTCTTGTTTATGGTGATACCGCATCCCATTGGTATCGTTATGACTGCACTCTGGCAGCAGCCAATATTATGCTGGCAGCGCGGAGCATGAATATTGGAACCTGCTGGATAGGATTTGCCGAGCATACTTTAGATACTGTGGCGTTTAAGCGTTCCCATAATGTACCGGAGCATTTTAGTCTGGTGTGCCCGATGACGCTGGGTTATTGCACAACGACTCTTCCTGCGGCGGAGCGGAAGGCTCCTGTGGTATTCAACTGGTAGCAGGTATTGTTTTCAACGGGAAGGTCTTGAGAGTGAGTCTTGTTGGGAAGGCAGAATAGAAAACCTTCCGAGTGGTCGAGGAAATATAAACAAAAAAATACGCCTGTAGGAGGTTCAGACTACAGGCGTATATGAAACCCCCGTTTTACGGGGGTTTTTATTTATAACTTAGCAACCCCAAGGGCATCTGCCGCCACCAGTCCACTGGCATCTACCGTGGTTGCCGCCCCAGCCACCGCCCCAGTGGCTGCCACCGTGTCCGCCGCCATAGTGACGTTCAACACTGGGTACGTCAGGAGTTTGAGCCATGGAAGGCGTGGCGGAAGTCAGTGCAATGCCAAGTCCCATCAAGAATGTAGCAGCGATAAGTGTCTTTTTCGTGAATGTCATGAGGAATCCCCTTTTTTAATGTGTGAATTCTTGTTAATGTGTAAAGATGTTCTCACAAGGTATCAGAAGTTTTGAAAAAGTGTTTTGCACCCTGTGTGCTTCTGTTACAGCAAGTAGTGTGCCATTAGGTTTTGAATGCTATAGCTCAACGATATAATTGTATTTTTTGATGGATTCCGTTGGGGTCAGATTCAGTATGTGTAGATATTACACCTGAAAAGAGTCAGTACGTGTAAAAAGTACACAATGTGGGGAGATGGGAGGGTTTTGTTGCAATGGCGAAGATGGTTTTGGAAAGAGAGAGCAATGAAGAAAGGGTGTGTTTCAGGCTTTATTCTGCATTTTGGGGGAGGGGTGATTCTCTCAGAAAGTATATAATAAGTAAAAGGTGAGACAGTATGTTATAGCTGTCTCACCATATCTAATAGACATGTAGATATTATTTATTGTGTATACGGTCTACTGGTTCTACCAGCAACGACCAAGCAACCAAGATATCAGACCAGTAATGCCGCCACAACCGTAAGCAGGGCCGTAGTAATAGTAGTAATAGTTGTTAGTAGCACGCCGCTCAATGGTGGGAACATCTCCAGGCTGTGCTTGAACTGGAACAGCAGAAGTCAACGCGATAGCCATGCTAATAAGTAAAGCAAAACTAATAAACAGGCTTTTTGAAGTACGCATAATACACTCCTTTTTTTTAAAAAAAAACACTATCATCTTTTTTTGTCAAGTACATGTGTAAAATATGATGGTATTGTTCTATATTGTGCATTTGTTTTTATTGTATAAATAATGATATATGTAATGTAAAAATGATTATTGAGATGGGGTATGTCAATATTATATTTTTTTATATAGTGTGTATATCTGATGTTTTTGAACTCTTTTTAAAATGTATAATATGTGTAAATTATATATTTTTATTTTTATGTTATATTAATGTATTAGATATTATATGTATATTAAATATACTAAATTTGGTTGTATAATTTTGATAATATAAAAATGGGACTCTTTTAGTAAGAGAGGTGGACCTATTTTCATTAGTGCGGGGAAAATTTTAGATTGAGGGCGCGTATGGGGGGATCTTGTTGAGCTGCTTATGTAGCTGAGTAATGTAAAAAGGGATATTTTGTTTTGGGTTAGTGTTAATTAGGCCGTGGGAATTTTTTGGTTAAGGTTTTTTAATTTAAGTTCCACGTTTGCTTTTTTTGGGGTTCTTTTTCTGGGGGGGATTTTTTTTTGTGTGGGTGTTTTTTTGGGGGGCTTTGTCCGAAAGGTTTTGTGGGGATCATGTTTGTTTCTGGGGTGAGTGGGGTGGGATGTGTTGGCAATGGCCAAAGGTGGATTGGGTGGGTGGGTTGTTGATGGCCTCTTTGTTTTG
>CAMTOM010000246.1 GCA_947074125.1 uncultured Desulfovibrionaceae bacterium | reverse complement strand
GCTCGATAAAAAAGTAATGGACTACGATAAGAAAGAGATACCCCCTATTATCCGCGGCTTTCTTGAAGAAACCAGACGCTTTCTGGTGTTCTGCTCATTATTGACAAAATACTGCATAAAGAAGTCTGTCAAAACAGGAGGAACAACTTCTATACCATTATCAATGAGCCATTCCTCAATATTCCTATTCGCAAACGAATGAAATTTAAGATAAATTTCACCCACAATACCCACTTTGGGTACCACAAGATCTTTGTTGATAATACTGTCAAACTCTCTGGCGGCCTTCCCCACCAGAGTATATACCCCATGACTGTCATTGCGCGCGATAGCACGTTGTGCCGCAGATAAATATTTTACCTTCAAACGCTCTGCATCGCCCTTAACCTTCTCCCGTACCACAGCACTGTGGTACAACAGGGAAAGAATATCGGCAAAAAGCACTGTGGACAGTGTTATAGGCAATATCTTCAGCCAGTTGATTGAAAAACCTGGCTGCGCATGTTGTGGATCACTCCCAAATGTCACACTCGCCACAGGAACATCCGCAAAGCCAGCTTCAACCATCCCCTTTTTAATCAGGGAAATATAGTTTGATGCCCGACACTGCCCGCCTGTCTGCGTTATCACTACAGCAATATTACTCGTATCCTCACAGCCATGAAGATATTTTAAGATGTCCCCCACAACCAGTGTCGCAGGATAGCATACTTCATTATTGGCATAACACAGCCCCATCTCAGCCGATACCATGTCACTTTTGGGCAGGGGAATCACATCATAGCCCACCAGTGACAGCACAGAAGGAATCAATGGAGAAATATACTCTGTAAAATAGGGCACAATAAGACGCCGTGTCGCGTCCTCAGCCTCAAATCTTTTTGTTGTTGTATGATGTATTACCGGCTTGTCTTCACTCTTCTTTAACTTCAGACTCTCAATAAGAGAGCGCACACGCAACTTCAGCGAACCCACATTATTGATATCATCAAGCTTGAGCAGCGTGAGGCTCTTGTGCGCACGATGCAAAACATCCTGAACCTGATCCATGAGAAAAGCATCCGGCCCGCAGCCAAATGATGTCAGCATGACAAAATGAATGTCGGCAGGATATGAGGCCACCAGCGCAGCGGCTCGCAACACACGACTCGCATAGCTCCACTGCATGATCATATCCGATTGCGCCACACCTTCCAAAGCAACATCACCACGCGCTATGTCTTCTGGAATGACATTCACCCCCATGGAGGCAATAATGTCAGATATTTTATGCTGAATAAGAGGATCTGCATGATAGGGTCGCCCCGCAAGCACAATAGTCAGCTCCCCCCTTTCATGAGCCTCCATGTAGGACTTGAGCGCGCTATCAAGCATGGCGTTTTCATATTCTTCCTGCTTCTCATATGCTTTTGCCAATGCCTTTTTTGCGGTGGCGCGCTGCACACCAAGGCTGTTCAGATACTGTATACATTGTTTTTCAAGCTGTGCTTTATCTTTAAAAGTAATCGCTGGGGAATCAATCGTACATGCTGTCTGCGCGACACTGCGCACAACTTCATTATAGCCACTCACAATAGGACAATTGTAACTGTCGTGAGTGCCTGCATCCATTTTTTCGTACAGGACAAAAGGCATAAAAACCCTGTCCACACCCTTCTTTGACAGATTATCAATATGGCTGTGTACCAGTTTTGCCGGAAAGCAGATATTATCAGACATCACATTATGAACACTGCGTTCATAGCGCGCATAGTTAGAGACATCCGAGAGCACAACACTGACACCACTTCTATCAAAAAGCGTATGCCAAAAAGGATAATTCTCATAAAAATTCAATACTCGCGGAATGCCAAGCCGTAGACCTTCTTTTGTTTTGTTTGTCCGGTTAAAAAGCAAATCCAGCTTTGCCTCATAAAGATTCTTTCCCCTGGCATGTCCTTTTGGGTAGTTATTAAATACATTTTCGCACTTGTTTCCAGAATAGTATTTACGACTTCCCGAAAAGGTATATTGCCTGACCGCACATTTATTTTCACAGCCCTTGCATTCTATCTGACGTGACTGATATTCACAGTGCGCCATCAATGACTGGAGCGTGACGCCTTTTGTGGCACAGCGCTTTGCGTAAAGCGCACAACCATACGCTCCCATCAGTTCGGGGCAATTGCTCCTGTACACTTCTTGCTGCGTTTCAAGCTCAAAGGCTCTTACCACAGCATCATTGCGCATTGTTCCTCCATGAAGAACAATCTTGCCGCCCAGTTTTTTGGCATTTGAAAGCTTGAGCACCTTATGCAGGCAATTTCTCACAACAGAATACGACAGCCCCGCCGCCACATCGCCCAATGTCGCTCCATACCGCAAAGCCTGCTTGACCCTGGAATTCATAAATACCGTACAGCGTGTACCCAGATTGCACGGATTTTTTGCCTTGATCGCCTCCAGAACAAATGCCTGTATGGGCATTCCCAGCGATGTCGCAAAAGCTTCAATGAATGTCCCGCATCCCGATGAACACGCTTCATTGATATCAATATGTGTCAGCGTCCCCTCAGCAATAAAAATGGCCTTCATATCCTGACCGCCGATATCCAGCACAAAAGAGCAGTCAGGATTGATTTGCTTGGCTCCCAGATAGTGCGCGATGGTTTCAACAATACTGCCCGTAAAGCCAAAAGCTTTTTTAATCAGCTCTTCACCATAACCTGTTGAACAGCTCCCTCCGATCAGGAGTGTCGCACCGCGCTGCTCACACAATGATTGGAGTTCCTCCAAGCCGCGCCGCACACAGGCAATCGGCTCACCGCTACTGGGAGCATAAAAAGTATACACAATATCATTATTGGCATTGATAGCGACAATCTTCGTCGTTGTTGAGCCAGAATCAACACCAATATAGAGTTCTTCCGTATCGGCATTCACTTCTTTTATGGGAATATCAAAGACTCGCTTCTGTTCACACCATTCCTGATATTGCTCCATAGAATCAAAGAGTCTCTGCCGCCCCGTCGCAACATCAGAAGTAAAGGCACTCTCACGAATCTGTCTGAGCAAAACCTCAAAAGAGATGGATTTTGTAGCAGAAAGCGCCGCCCCATAGGCAGGAACAATATTCCCTTCCGGCGGCACAATACAATCATCCTTGCTGACCTTAAGATATTGGCAAAAGGCATCCCGCAGCGAAGCAATAAAGGTCAGCGGCCCTCCACAAAACAAAATTTTCCCCTTAATCTTTGTACCTTTAGAGAGTGTGGTAATGGTCTGCACCGCAACAGCCCTGAAAATGGATGCCGCAATGTCTTCCTGACGGGCATTCCTGGCGATCAGATTTTGAATATCCGTTTTTGAAAAAACCCCACAGCGAGAAGCTATAGGATAAAGCTGTGTCGCATTCTGCGCCAGAATATCAATCTCGCCAATGCTTTTGTCGAGCAAAGCCGCCATCTGATCAATAAAAGAGCCCGTC
>CAMTOM010000245.1 GCA_947074125.1 uncultured Desulfovibrionaceae bacterium | reverse complement strand
TCTATGTGCGGTACACGCGATCAGCATGGCCCCGAATCCGCATTTGCAGACGGTACCGAGAAAGCGGCCTACCAGAGCTCCGAAAGCGGCGTCTGTGGCTTCGCCCAGTGGGCGTCCTTTAAGGATTTCCATGAGAAAGCAGCCGAGCCAGGCACCTATCAGGGCGCCTATCAGGGCACCCAGCCCAAAAAAGAGAGGGGCGAGGAGTATTGCGCCGACGAGGGCACCGACCATTCCCATAAAGGAACCAGAGGAACTTGAGCCGTAACGTTTTGCCTTAGCCAGTTGCAAAGCCAGTTCTGCGGCTTCCCCCAAGACAGCCAGACCTATCAGAATCACAAAAAACCAAAATCCCAGCGCGGCGGTATCTGGCCATGCGTATTTCCAGAGGACAATAAGTCCGAGGTTAATCCAGTTCGCGGGCAGACCAAAGATATTGAGCATGAGCACAAAAACGAGAAGCGTCAGAAAGGCACCAACAATCAACTGGGTGAAAGGCAGAATATCCATATGGTTTCTCCGAACGCATTTCACTTTTACTATACGTGATGGTGCGTACGTGGCTTATGAAGAATTGGGGCAGCGCTCTCTGGTATTGGCAGCTTGTTGAGAAGATGTATATGGTCAGAACAAGCGATGTAAAGGCTGCTTAATTTTTTCTGCGCAAATCACTTACGCGCACCGCTTTGCCTTCAGATTTTGGCAGAGAGTTGCTTTGTACAAATTCTACTTTCGGTGTCAGCAGAATTTCATCGCGCAGGCGATTGGCAATTCTTTTTTGCAGTTGTTGCATAACGCGCATATCATCAGCAAAATATTCGTCCCGAATTTCGACCTGCACGCGCATCTGGTCAGCCACACCTTGATTTTCCAGCAATATGAGGTAGTTCTGGCCTACTTCAGGGAATGTCATAATGACTTGTTCAATCTGCATGGGATACACATTCACGCCTTTGATAATGAGCATATCATCGGAACGACCGCGAATACGGTCAAGGCGGCGGAATTTTCGTCCACAGGCGCATTCTCCGGTGAGGAAGCGTGTCAAATCGCGAGTGCGATAACGCAAGACAGGCATTGCTTCACGGCATAGGGATGTCAGCACAAGCTCACCTATTTCACCATCTGGCAATGTTTTACCTGTTTCAGGGTCAATGATTTCACCGATATACGCATCTTCCCATAAGTGCATTCCTGCCTGTTCCTGACATTCAAAGGCGACCCCTGGACCATTCATTTCCGTCAGTCCGTAGGAATTATAGGCTTTGATTGCGAAGAGCTTTTCAATACGCTGCCGGAATTCTTCTGTGTATGGTTCGGCGCCGACAAGCGCAATGCGCAAGGGCAGGCTTTGAGGGTCTTCTCCCATTGCCCGCAGGGCTTCTCCCAATATCAGGGCGTATGAAGGGAGAATGTGCGCCACAGTAGTACCGAAATCTTTTACAAGCTTGATTTGACGGCGCGAATTTCCGGCTCCTGAAGGAATCGCCAAACAGCCCAGCCGCTCTGCCCCATAATGGAAACCCAGACCGCCTGTGAACAATCCATAGCCGGACATATTCTGGAAAACATCTTCACGGCGCACCCCAACCATATACAGGCAGCGTGCCACAAGGTCTGCCCAGGAATTCAGATCATTTTGGGTATAACAGATAGCCGTGGGGGTTCCTGTTGTGCCACTGGAGCTGTGCAGGCGTATAATTTCCGATTGGGGCACACAGAGAAGGCCTAAAGGATACTGGGCACGCAGATCATCTTTCGTTGTGAAGGGAATATTTGTGAGGTCATCCCGCGAGTGGAGGGAGTCCGCAAAAATGCCTGCTGCATCCAGTCGTCGAGCATAAAAATCACATTTTCGCGCCCTGTCTATGACACTGCGCAGGCGCGTCAACTGTGTTTGCTCGATCTGATCTTTACTCCATTGCTCCGACTGACTGTACACATCCATCATACAATAACCTCATCAAAAAGAATAAAATGTCTTTTATACCACTGCAACAGTACGCAAGCAGCCATATAGCAAGCCATAGCAACCTGCCAGCATCATATTACCATGCGGCGCACAGTATTGCCCATGCCCCTGCAAAAACGAACGCTTTGGCCCCAAAAGAAAGGTTGGCAAATAATCACCAGCCTCCTCACAAAAAGGAGCAAAGGCAGTACCATGCCCACCAGTAGCACGAACCTGTTCATCCGGCAGCCAGCTAAGGCGAAATTCTTTCAGGTCTTCGAGGTACTCTTCCTGTGTGCGCATTCCTGTATGATGTTCAAATATACCGCGCACTTCCCCGCGATAGAGCAGCATGGCAATGGTATGTCCATTGCCCACATTGACAAATGTGATTCCCTGCCGGAATGAGCGCTCCATGATTTCCGGCTCGCTCAAAAGCCCAAGCACAGCAGCCGTTCCCGTATCTGCGACAATGCCACCTGTCTGGCCTTGTAAAACACGCAGACGAGTCAGGGAAGGCGGAACATTTTCATAGAGCCAGTGTTCTGGTGAAGAGGAGTGCTGTAAGAGTTCGCGCCAGGCACGCATACGCCCTTCGCGATTACCTTCGATATGATGACCATGATCTTGCGCGGCTGCCAGCACTCTATCTGGCAAAGGCAGCCCCATTTGCTTTAAGAGGCTTTCCCAGAATGAGGCATTATAGTCCGCCAGATATATAGGAACATGGTTCGCGGGGCAGCGCTCTGCCTCGTCGACGCCCATATGACGCAGCACGACAGGATTATCATGGATAGCCAAAGAAGCCTGCTGTGTTGCGCAGACGGAAAGCCCCGCCTCAATGTGCTTTTTCAGGGCGCGCCCAAAACCGCCCCCCATATTATTACCATACAGCCATATATGTTTTTGAGCAGCCGTAAGCGCTTCGATACGGGCAGCAATCTGCTTTGCTGGAGAAGGGAGTACGAACTGAGGCCAGTTTTCTTCCTCAAGCCCTGGAATCGCAAGAAGAACATCTTGCGTCCCACTGCCGATGTCCAGACACAGGCTTACCCCAAGACGGGGTAAGAAATGCAGATTTTCCATCATTATCGAAGAACCTCCCAAGCAAAGAACGGGCAAAACAGATCACAGACAGTAGCGCAATAACAAACAGAGCTCTCCCTGAATGCAGGGACTCCAGGAAAAAGCAGGGACATACAGCACATATGCGGCATCATAATACCCTATCCATGAGCGCGCTAAGGATAGCCGCATCACAGCACAAGCGCAAGTCACAAGAAAGCTGTTTAGCATCACAAAAAGAGCGGACAACGTAGAAAAATAGTATGGAAAAGGTATTCTGGAGATAACAGAGAATGAGCAAAGAAAATGCAGGGGACTGTAAGCATACAGAAGAATATAACGCAGGGGATATAACGCAGAGAGAGCCGGAGGAAACTCCGGCTCTCTTTTGCTATACGGGGGAGCACTGTAGATGTGCTCCCTTATATTTAGCTTTTTATTACCCCTGAACGA
>CAMTOM010000244.1 GCA_947074125.1 uncultured Desulfovibrionaceae bacterium | reverse complement strand
CTAACGCGTGTTTGCTTTTACGTGCATAACGATTAACGAGAAGGCATTACATTGTGGAGGATTCTCTTCACAAGAGAAGGCTCTTTTTTGACGCATTGTATGAAGAATGGTACTGTGTAAGCTTGAGTGCTGCTTTAGCGACGTCCGTGACGCAGACCGCGTGGCTGGATATGCTGATATTTTTTCCAGTTCCAGAGACAGACAGGGCGATATACAGAGACAACAATCATAGAAATCAAAAGAAGAATTTGTAAGGATGCTTCTGTCAGGTTAGAGGGCATAATACAGTGATAAAGATGGGTGAGCAGGGTGCGGAATCCATACGCATCGGCAAGGGCAAAAATACTCTTCTTCCAGGGGCCTAAAAACAGAATCCCCCAAAAGAGGGCATTCACTGAAACAAGCCACTTATAGCCAATCCAAAAATAGCGAGTGAAGCCAAATGAGGCGTAGATTGAATAATAAAGGCCTGTTAGCGCGCAGCCTAAAATTCCAGGCATGACAATAATACTGTCAATAAAATGAATACATTCATTGATAAGATCTGCTGGGGCACCATGCGCATAATATGTTTCGCGAAGCCAGGCCAGCACAAGCAGGGCAAGGGCGCCACCACACCAGCAGAATGAAGCCATTAAATGAACTGTTTTGAGCACCTTGAGCTTCGCACTGTCAGGAGACTGATTGCGAGCGCGTAGGGGAAGAAGATGAAGTTGAGACATGGCAGCTCCTTGATTATGACGGGAAAAGAGTAGGCTTTTTTGCTGTATTGCGCAATATTTGCGGGCTGTGTACTGGTTTTGCGCGCAAAATCCAGTAAGACATTGTTTGACAGGGCAGGTGTTTTTTGCCATCTAAAACAGATTCTTTTGAGGATGTTCCTGGAATAGAACAGTTTTCAAACATAGTTTTTCGCAAAAATGCCAGAAGAGCCATTGTAGACTCCTAATGATCACTGAGGAAAGACATATGCATGATGTAGAACAGCAGATAGCCCAGATTAAACGAGGTGTGGCAGAGTTGATTGATGAGGGAGAATTGCGCAAAAAGCTCTCCCGTGGCACACCACTTCGTGTTAAGGTCGGATTTGATCCTACAGCACCAGATCTTCATTTAGGGCATACTGTGGTGATGCATAAGATGCGTCATTTTCAGGAGTTGGGGCATAGCATTATTTTTCTCATTGGGGACTTTACCGGACGTATTGGGGATCCTTCAGGGCGTTCAGAAACACGTCCTCCCCTGACAGAAGAGCAGGTAATAGCCAATGCGGAAACCTATAAAAAGCAGGTTTTTAAAATACTGGATCCGGAAAAAACTCTGGTCGAATTCAATTCACGCTGGTTGGGGCAGATGGGTGCGGCAGACGTTATCCGTCTGGCTTCTTCATATACGGTTGCCCGCATGATGGAGCGTGACGATTTTGAAAAACGTTTTCGCGAACAGCGCCCCATAGCCATCCATGAATTTATGTATCCCCTGTGTCAGGGATACGATTCTGTGGCACTTAAGGCAGATGTGGAAATGGGAGGCACAGATCAGAAGTTCAATCTTTTGGTAGGTCGCACACTTCAGGGACATTATGGACAGGAAGCCCAGTGTATTTTGACAATGCCCCTTCTGGAAGGAACAGATGGTGTGCGCAAGATGTCGAAATCATACGGTAACTATATTGGTATTGATGAGCCAGCCAGCGATATGTTTGGTAAGGTCATGTCCATTTCTGACGATTTGATGTGGCGTTATTATGAGCTGCTGTCGTCACGGACATTGGAAGAAATCGCTCAGTTGCGCCAGTCTGTGATGGAGGGTGCGCTGCATCCCAAAACAGCGAAAGAAGATCTGGCACAGGAAATGGTCAGCCGTTACCATAGTGCGCAGGCTGCAGATGCTGCGCGTATGGGCTTTAATGCTGTCTTTGCTGGTGGTGCCATACCTCAGGATATTCCTGAGTATGCGTGCGCCGCTGGAGAAGCCAGCGTAGTGGCAGTGCTGTTAGAGGCGGCAGGTCTGGTAAAGTCTCGTGGTGAAGCTAAGCGCCTGGCCAAGGAAGGCGCATTGAGTATTGATGATACACGCTGGGATGATGCGACACAGTCACTTTCTGCGGGTACGTATATTATCAAGCTGGGTAAAAAACGCTTTTTGCGTGTGATTGTCTCCTAAGGGAGATGCTGCGAATACTCCCTAGGTGCTTATTCCTGACTCCAGGGATACTCTTCGATTTCTATCGGCAGGGATTCGGCAATCTCTTGAAGCGCCCGATGAACGGTGTTGTCGGCATGAGGCGAGAAGACAATTTTGAGAAGAGCCGTTTTGGGCTCCAGCACACTGAAGTAGGCAAGATTGTCATACGCCTCCAGTAAGAAGCGGAACATGCCCACATCTGAAGGGGCAAGGCGCAACAAAAGACGTTTGCTGTATGTAGGGGGCGGGAGTGCTGGACCTGGTTTGCGGGGGCGGCGTTTGCGTATATTCTGTGTCATTATGCGTAGAGTCCCAAATAACGTGCGAGAGCAACCGCTGTCATGGCAAAGGCGATTGTTCCAAAAAAGCTGCCACTTACTTTGGCCAGAATGAGAGAAGGGATGGCGACCATAAGAAAAAGGTTGTCTGTTGTTGGCAAAAAGCGTCCTTGATAAAAAAAGATATCTGCCCCGAGAAGAGCTGCCATAACCGTAACAGGAATAAAGCTGAGCCAGTCCCGTATGGCGCGGGGCAGGGTATCTGGCTTCAGATACATCATAGGCAAAACCCGTGGAAGAGCTGTGGCGAGTGAACATCCTGCGATACACAGCGCGAGTTCCAGAGAGGGGAAGGTATTCACCGCTTTTGCTCCTTATAATGGAGAAGAAGAGTTGCTGTGCTTGCGCTCACAACCGTAGCGATAATAACATGCCACTGTTCAACCCCAGCAGCCTTGAGTCCCACAGCAAGCAGCATGGAAAAAGCGCCTGCGATAACATGTAATGATGTACGGCACTGCGGCGCGAGCAAGGCTAAAAACATGGCTGTCAACGCATAGTCCAGACCGAGAGGGCGCACATCCTGAATCAGGCTGCCACAAAAAACGCCCAGGATCGTGCCAGAGATCCATGAGGTGTGAGCCAGTATATTGCAACTGTAGAGGGTGGTGGCAGAAAGTGCCCAGCCTCGTTGAAAAGCAGTTGTATGCACACCAAAAGTCTCGTCAGTCAATTCATAGCCAAAAAGAAACTTTTGCCAGCGTTGCAACCTTGTCAAATGTGGTGCGAGTGCTGCAGACATGAGCAAGTGGCGCAGATTGACCACAAAAACTGACGCGATAATCGAAAATACACCAATACCACTTCCCCAAAGACTGATGGCGACAAACTGTCCAGAGCCAGCATAAAGAAATACCGACATGGCAATGGCAAATGCCGGTGGACAGTTATTCTTTACCGCCAGTACACCAAAAGCAAAAGAAACGGGCAGGTATCCCAAAACGATGGGGAGTGCCCGTTGCAGTCCCTGC
>CAMTOM010000243.1 GCA_947074125.1 uncultured Desulfovibrionaceae bacterium | reverse complement strand
AAAGGAATGTCAGCGCTACAAGAATTGCACCTGCTTTGGTGTTTTCCCCAAGGAGAAGTCCGGAAAGAATACACTCTTCAAAGCTGGTGTATATGTGGATGGCAAGGATATTCCCTTCAATCCTCTTGATATTACTGAAGACGTTAAATTTTCATGGTTTGATGACGCAACCACACACTTGCCCTTCAGCAAGGGGATGACCGTACCTCAGCCAGACAAAAAGGGAGCGTATAGCTTTGTAAAAGCTCCCCGCTATGATGGTAAGGCTCTTGAGGTCGGCCCCGCAGCCCGCATGTGGATTACCAATCCAGAGCTCTCTCCCATTGGTCGCAAAATGATCAAGGAACATTTCAATCTGGATGCAAAAAATCTGCGTGACCTGGGTGCCGATCTCGTTTTCTCTACCATGGGACGTCATGTTGCCCGCGCAGAAGAAACCTATATTATTGCCAAGGCAGTTGAAGGCTGGCTCAAAGAAATCAAGCCCGATGCCGAAACATGGACATCGTTTGAGATTGCTCAAAAAGCCGAAGGTTTTGGCTGTACCGAGGCTCCTCGTGGCTCTCTTATCCACTATATTGATGTGGCAGATAAAAAAATCTCCAACTATCAGATTGTCTCTGCAACACTGTGGAACTGTTCTCCCAGAGATGACAACAATCTGCGCGGTCCATTAGAAGAAGCGCTTATTGGTGTTTCTGTGCCGGATATCGCCAACCCTGTTAATGTTGGGCGACTTATCCGCGCCTTTGACCCATGACTTGGCTGTGCCGTGCACGTGTTGCATGCTCAGACCGGTGAAGAAAGTGTTATCGAGCTGAAGTAAAACGCTTCCCAATGCAGGAGCCCCCTGCCATGCGGGGGGCTCCTTTCCAAAAAATAGTTATTACCACCATTCTCACAATCCCAACATTCCTTCCTTCCCTACTCCTCTGAAAGATCACAATCCCAATAGCTTTACCGCCTGCCACACACTCTTTCTCGCAAGTTTTCTACTACGATTGTTTTCTATAAAGTGCATCCCCTGAAATGGATGTCATATTATATGCACAGAAAGGAATCAGTCTGTTGTCCATCGTAACCACATGAATATGACAGCGGCGCAGTCGTTCAAGATCAATACTGTACGCATCCTGAAAAAGCATCCCCGATATGGTAAAACGATGCCGCACACCAGCCTGTGCCAGAAAAGCATCAAAACCACCGCTTTCTAAAGAAGATGCAGGAGGTGTTGGTAGCGTACCCCAATGGTGCGCGACAAAGTCTCTGGCCTGATGTGCATGGGGCACACCTGTATCCGCCTGCCCACAACAACAGCCCATATTGCCTGCCACACATTCAAGCGTATTGTCAGATGTTTTTTGATACACAGCGCTAAAAGAACACAAAGCGTGTTCCGACTGTGGCGGACGAAAGTCACTTGCTTTCACCCTGCCGCCCGACTGTCTTTCCAAAAGAGAGAGAACTTCTGGTATGGTCAAACGCAGGGGAGCCTCTCCTTTCCAGGGATAACGACCAAAGGAAGCCACAGGCTGTATATGAATCCCCCGCACCTGTGGTCCAGACGAAAGAGCTTTATCCAGCAACATCCCCAATGCGTCATCATTGATACCACGCACAAGCGTAGCAACCAGCAGCACAGAAAGCCCTGCCTCAATGCAATGCTGGAGCGCCTTTTCCTTAACCTTGAGATAATCCCCACCACGCAGAAGAGTGAGTGTCGCGGCGCGCATGTCGTCCCATTGCAGATACACCAGATTCAGTCCAGCCTCTTTGAGAGTCTGTGCGTATCCTGCTTCTTCTCCCAAACGCAAACCATTGGTATTCAACTGCACAAAAGGAAAACCCCTGTCATGCGCCAGACGAATAATCTCTGGGATGTCATTACGTACGGTGGGTTCTCCTCCAGAAAGCTGCACATTCGCAGAACCGGCATTTGCCCAGAGTGTTTCCAGCATTGCTGCAATCTGCGCCAGATCAGGGTCAGTGGATGTTTTTTCAGAAGAAGCATAACAGACAGGACAATGCATATTACAGCGCTGTGTCACTTCTACCAAAGCACAGCATGTCTGCTGCGCATGGTCAGGACACAAACCACAATCAAAAGGACAGCCTTTATCCAGAAGTGTCGCGGCAGCATGTTCATAATGAGGCAGGGTAATATTTTTCCATGCCGTAAATGCAGCAGGTGCAGATGGCGATACCCATGCCAAAGTACGGAATGTCCCATGCGCTGGACAGCTTTTTTCAAGATATACAGCATCTTCCTTTGCATCTGCGACATATCTTGCCTCGATAACACGCAGACACTCAGGACAAAGACTTTGCGTTTCCCGCAGTGCTGGCATTGTTACTCCCCTTTTTGCAGGCGAATGTATGTAATCTGTGAAGGGACGAAAAGACGCAGGGGAAAGCCCCCCCAAAGTCCTGCGCCACTGCTGACATATAAGCGACTGTTTTCACTCAGCTTATATATGCCCTCTAAAAAACCATCATTGGAACGCTCAACAATTTTGTTCAGTCCCCAAATCTGCCCTCCATGCGTATGACCCGAAAATTGAAGGTCTACACGCTCGCCCTGTAAGGCTTTGAGAGGTTGAGGACGATGGGCAAGCAAAAGACGTACAGTATCTTGTGGTGCCCCCCCCAGGGCTTTCCTGATATCAGGAGCCTCTACAAACCCCCTACCGACCCTGTCAGATATTCCAGCCACCACAAGCTCTTCATCCCCAACAGAAAGTACCACATGTTCATTGAAAAGAATAAAAATACCCAGATCAGAAAGCTTGTCTCTCCAGGCAGCAAGACTCCTGGCATAACCTTTCTTGCCGTAATATTCATGATTCCCGACACATGCCCAGACACCATTGGAAGCGTTCAGACGGGATAAAGGAGCCACATCATGTATCCTGTCCTCCACCTCGCCATCAATTATATCACCTGTTAAAAGAATCATATCCGATTCAAGTGCCAATACTTTTTCCACAACCTGCTCAATCCAGACCCGTGGCAATGTGGCACTGATATGCAAATCAGAGAGCTGCACAATACGAAAGTCATGCAGGGTTTCAGGAAGATGAGGAAGAGAGATGACAACTTCTTTCACATCAGGCACCCGTACAGCACTATACACACCATATGCACTCAAACAAGAGGCGCATAAAGAAAGAAGAGCCGCCCTACGCCACGAAAAAGGAAATAATATCGGCTTTTTTCTCATTATCCAGCGTATGGGCAAACATACCAACAACACAGCATCCCAAACAAGCTGTAACAGCCCTAGCAGTATGACAGCCCCATGAGCGATACCTGTCAGAATCAGTACCCAACGCGGGAACTCAGTCGAAGCATACGAATCAAAGTGACACCAACAAACCGTAAGTTTTACGCCACGCATAATAAAAAGACGTGAAAAACATATACTGCTGCAACAGCACACAGACACTTACAGAACCCCTCACACACAACACACAACAATAAAAAACAAAACAACAACAAAGCACGAAA
>CAMTOM010000242.1 GCA_947074125.1 uncultured Desulfovibrionaceae bacterium | reverse complement strand
CACTGGAATGCAAAATGCATACACGGGAATCCTGCACAACGCTGGCAGTGAGTTCACGCACACGAGGATCATCACGCTCATGATCTATGACAATGATGTCCCAATTATCATAATCTGTCCGCTCAAGCAGCCCCTCAAGAAAGGGCGCTATTATCTCAGAGCCATTCGTTGTGGGAATAATCACACTGACACGCGGTGCAGGATCAGGAAGGGAATAATGCACATGAATGACATTTGCTGCACCAAAAGAAACGGTGGCCTCTACATTCATGCGCTGCAAATGCTCTTGCACAACACGCAAACGCGCTGTATCAGCATAGGGTTTGTTTGCAAGGTTACCCGCAGAAGAACCAGTAATCGCACGCCAGTGATACAACACATGTGGGATGTGACAGATACGTTCAGGCACTGTTTTTTCCACAATGCGAAGTAGCAGGTCATGATCCTGACTCCCATCATACCCTGCACGAAAGCCACCCACTTCTTCAATCAAAGAACGGCGCACAACGACAAGATGACAAAGATAGTTATGGCAGCGTAAACGCTCCAAGCTGAAGTCAGGCTTGAAATTGGGCTTCAGCGGCTCACCTTTGGGTGTTACAATATCCTCATCACTATACACAATATCAAGATCAGGAGCGACATTAAGCTGCTCTGCAATCATATAAAGCGCATGCGGACTCAAGGCATCATCATGATCCAGAAAAGTCACAAATGTCCCTGTAGTCAATGCCAGTGCATCATTTGAAGCCACAGCGATATGCCCATTCTTTTCTCGAAAAACAACTTTTATGCGTGAGTCCATGGCGGCATATTTTTCAAGCAAAGGCCTGACATGAGGCTTTGGTGAGGCATCATCTGCGATACACAACTCCCAAAAAGGATAATATTGCGCCTGCACCGACTCTATTGCCATAGAAAGCCATTGCGCATCAACATTATACACAGGCATCACAACAGATATATACGGCTTGTATGCCATAGAATCTATTCTTTTCAATATACTTTCTTCATCTTCTGGCTGTATCTTATAGTATTTTTTATACCATACAGGATAGAGATCTATTTCTGTTCTCGCAATAATCGCACAGACACGATGAAAAACAGAGTTTGGCCCTTCGTGCCAGCACTTGTTACAAACCTTCCAGCATGTCCACAAAAAACCACGCATCTGGACAAACCAGATCATGTTTTTAAGATATTGCATTGTACTTTTAACGATATACACAATCTCACCCTATATCAGCATTTTTCTATATTTATGCTCAAGCCTTATGAGAGACGCATCTTAAAGTCTTCATAACTGAAAGAACGTACGAGGCGAAAAAGATCTTTTTCCGGACGATAGATCGCAATGGATGGCAGACGCAAACCATTGAAAGTTGTAGTTTTGACCATGCTATAATGTGCCATATCTGCAAAAACAAGTCTGGTACCCACAGTCAAAGGAAAATCAAAGCTATATTCACCAATAACATCACCGGCCAGACAGGATTTGCCTGCCAAGCGATACGAATAGGCTTTCTGGTCTTTGACACCAGCACCAATAATCTCTGGCCGATAGGGCATCTCTAAAACATCTGGCATATGCGCACTGGCAGAAGTATCCAGTATCGCAACAGGCATATCTGCTTCTACAATGTCCAGCACGGTACACACAAGCCAGCCCGCATTCAGGGCAACAGCTTCACCTGGCTCCAGGTACACCTGCACATCATATTTTTGCTGGACACGCGCAACAAGCCTGCACAGAAGGTCAATATCATAGCCAGCACGTGTTATATGATGCCCACCACCAAAATTAAGCCACTGCATAGATGACAGATAGGGTGCAAAACGCTCTTCCACAACCGCAAGTGTGCGCTCCAGCGCATCTGCGCCCTGTTCGCACAGGGTATGGAAATGCAAGCCCTGAATTCCTTCCAGTGACTCTCCCTCAAAAGCATCTGCCCGTATCCCAAGACGAGAGCCTGGCGAGCAAGGGTCATATATGGGCACCGCTCCTTCAGAATGTTCAGGGTTAATGCGCAAACCACAAGAAACCGTATGAGTACAGGATTCTACTACAGGGCGAAAATGCCGCCACTGAGCAAAAGAATTAAAGAGCATATGATCAACATATGGCAGCACTTCTCTCATATCTTCATCTGACCAGGCAGCGGCAAAAGCATGTACCTCACCGCCAAATTCCTCGCGCCCCAGACGCGCCTCATCAGGCGAACTGGCACACACACCATGCAAAGCACCGCTACCCCTCCGCGACAGGAGCGGAAACACACTCCACATACCAAAGCCTTTCACAGCCAGCATGATTTTTGCGCCTGTACGCTTCTGTATGCAGTCCAGCCCACGCACATGTTTTTCCAGCACCGCCCCATCCACAACACAGCCGGGAGAAGGATGTCGCTCGCCCGTACCCAACGCCACCCAATAGGATGGCATCATGAGTGTGACGGAATCTCCACACACGTCCACGGCAAGCCATACGCATTCAAATCCGCCATAAAGGGGTCAGGATTCAGCTCTTCCATATTCCAGACACCCGGACGCATCCACTGTCCTGTAAGCATCATTTTGGCACCAATCATTGCAGGAACACCCGTGGTATAGGAAATGGCTTGCGAACCCACTTCTGCATAGCACGCCTCATGGTCACAGATATTGTAAAGATAAACGGTCTTTTCCCTGCCGTTTTTCATACCACGCATGAGATTGCCAATGCAGGTGCGCCCTTTTGTTAGCGGTCCCAGCGATGCCGGATCAGGCAGGAGCGCTTTTAAAAACTGAATGGGAACAATCTCCTGACCATTAAAAGAAACAGGATCAATACGTGTCATTCCGACATTGCCAAGAACCTTCAGATGATTCAGATAATTCTCGGAGAATGTCATCCAGAAACGGGCACGCTTCAGGCCTTTCAGGTGCAATACCAGCGATTCCAATTCCTCATGGTACATCAGGAAACACTTTTTCATGCCGATGCTATCGGGAAAATCGAAATCCATAGACCAGGAAAGCGGATCTGTTTCCACCCACTCTCCACGCTCCCAATAACGTCCACGCGCTGTTACTTCACGGATATTGATTTCAGGGTTGAAATTGGTAGCAAAAGGCTGTCCGTGATCACCAGCATTACAGTCAATAATATCGAGTATTTCAACAGTGTCCAGCTCATGCTGCATCACCCATGCGGCAAAGACATTGGTCACACCAGGGTCAAAACCAGACCCCAAAAGCGCCATCAAACCCGCCTGCTGAAAACGTTCTCTATATTCCCACTGCCACTTGTATTCAAACTTTGCTGTATCCAGAGGTTCGTAATTGGCAGTATCCAAATAATGAACACCACACTCCAGACAAGCGTCCATAATATGCAACTCCTGATAGGGCAGCGCAATATTCAATAACATGTCTGGCTTGACAGAGCGATATAGCTCTCAATAACCAAACCCATAATCCTCATTCACCCGTGCCGTACCTATCACCGCCCATTTTCCCTTCCTTACACCGCAAC
>CAMTOM010000241.1 GCA_947074125.1 uncultured Desulfovibrionaceae bacterium | reverse complement strand
ACGGAAAGCACACCAAAGTGAAGTGTGAGAAATGGAACAACAGTGTCGGGACGGAATCAACACCCGAACAAAAGAATACAATAAAGTGGACGAAGACTGGACAAAAGCTACCCAGCAGGTTGCTTCTGAAATGACGAAGGAAATTTCCTTCGACATGATCAAAGAGCCCAAGACGGGTAAGGAAGAAAAAAACCAGAGCTTCAACCCTATCTTCATGATGTCCAATTCGGGTGCTCGAGGCAACCAGGATCAGATGCGCCAGCTTGCTGGTATGCGTGGTCTTATGGCAAAGCCTTCTGGTGAAATTATCGAAACCCCTATTACCTCAAGCTTCCGTGAGGGACTTTCAGTACTCCAGTACTTCACATCCACACATGGCGCGCGAAAAGGTCTTGCCGATACCGCTCTGAAAACCGCCAACTCCGGTTATCTGACACGTCGTCTGGTCGATGTCGTACAGGATGTGATTGTCTCCGAACATAATTGCGGTACTGTGGATGGTGTGGAACTCATTCCTCTGCGTGATGGTGGCGACACAAAAACGCCCCTTTCTGAACGCGCCATCGGTCGTGTGCTCCTCTATCCTGTTTTCGATCCAGAAAGCATGGATATTCTTTTCGATGAGAACACACTTATCGCTGAAAAAGAAGCGGCTATGCTTGATGAAAAAGGTATCTCCTCCATCATCGTCCGCTCGCCCCTTACCTGCCAGGCCAAACGTGGCATTTGCGCCCTCTGTTACGGACGCGATCTTGCTCGCGGGCATCTGGTCAATATCGGCGAAACAGTGGGTATTATTGCGGCTCAGTCCATTGGGGAACCTGGCACACAGTTGACCATGCGTACCTTCCACATCGGTGGTACCGCTTCAAGCACCATTGAACGTAACAAGTTTGAAGCGCAAAACCCAGGTCGTGTTATTCTGAATCGCGTCCATGCGGTAACCAACCGCGATGGCCAGCAACTTGTGCTCGGCAAAAGCGGCCAGTTGACCATTGTGGACGCTCAGGGACGTGAACGCGAAAAATACATTCTGCCTAACGGTGCCCGCTTGAATGTCGCTGACAATCAGGAAATACAAAAAGGCGTTATCCTCGCTGAATGGGATCCATTCAACGAACCCTTTATCTCTGAAGTGGATGGTGCCATCAAGTTTACTGACATTATCGAAGGGAAAACAGTTCAGGAAAAAATGGACGATGTTACCCGTCAGGCCTCACTCACCATTATGGAATACCGGACAACCAATTCCCGTCCCTCCATCTCTGTGTGTGACGAACAGGGGCAGGCAAAATTGCGCGGTGACCATAACCTGCCCGCAGTCTACAGCCTGCCCGTTGGCTCCATCATCATGGTTAAGGATGGAGAACAGATTCAGGCAGGTGACATTATCGCCCGTAAGCCTCGTGAAACGTCAAAGACAAAAGATATCGTGGGTGGTCTGCCCCGCGTTGCCGAACTCTTTGAGGTGCGCAAGCCCAAAGATATGGCCGTTGTCTCTGAAATCTCCGGTACTGTTACCTATGCCGGAGAAGCCAAGGGCAAACGGAAGCTGGTCATCACTCCTGAAGTTGGTGATGCAAAAGAATACCTTGTGCCTAAAGGCAAGCACATCACCGCAACCGATGGTGATTTTGTCGAAGCTGGCGATACCCTGACAGAAGGTTATCCCGAACTGCACGACATCCTCAAAACACGTGGCGAGAAATTCCTTGCCCGTTACCTTGTGGATGAAATTCAGGAAGTATACCGCTTCCAGGGCGTGGGTATTGATGACAAGCATATTGAAGTCATCGTACGTCAAATGCTGAAAAAACTGACAATTCTTGACTCTGGCGATACCAACTTCCTTGTGGGAGAACAGGTAGACAAGAGTGAGTTCCGCGCAGAAAACCAGAAAGCTGTTGCTGAAGGACGCGCTCCTGCCACCGCAGAGCCTCTGGTACTTGGTATTACCCAGGCCTCGTTGACGACATCTTCCTTCATCTCTGCTGCCTCTTTCCAGGAAACCACAAAGGTTCTGACTGAAGCAGCTCTGAAGGGTAAAAATGACTACCTGCGTGGCTTGAAAGAAAATGTCATTGTCGGACGTCTTATTCCTGCCGGTACGGGCTATCGTGAATATGTCCACGGCGATATTGATGTTCCAGAACAAAAAGAACGTGCGGATAAATTCCTCGAAGAACTGGAAGAAAATCCTGTTCTCGTTGATATTAACAACTAGCTTGCCTTAAGGGCTTCTGCCCCATTATAAACAATCTGTCGTCCGAAAAAGCGCTACTGCTCTTTCGGACGACAATTTATTTTGCCCGCCTGTATCTACTTTCATCTCCCCCAAAACACCTTTCCATATATTTTTTCAATATTTACATTTTCACAAACAACATCTTTTTGACGTTCAAAGTGGATGAAATCGCTTTTCTTTTTTTCCTTCTTCTGTTAGCATTTTCAATGCCTCTGAAAAAGCTACGTGGCTCTCAATGCCTTCAGAAAAGAGCCATTACAGCCTTTGACAAACCGCTTCTGCGGCTGGCAGATAAATCTTTTTTCCCGACTGTGGGTCGGGCTCGCAGCGTTGTTGTAAACGCTTCAATTGTGTCTGGCGAGGTGATGCGCAAACGGCGTTTTCTTACCTTCACCATTTCATTATTGACTCATGGGAGAGTAGTATGACCACCCTGTTTTACCTTATTGCCTACGCGGCAATCATTGGATTCCTTGTTTTGGCATATGCCAAAGTACGAACCTATCTTTCTGCCAGCCCCCTGCATGTGCGCTGGGAACTCTATCCTGTTCCACATGAAGGCAAAAAAGCCGCATATGGTGGCAGCTTCATGGATCAGAAAGACTGGTGGACACACAAACGCCATGTCGATCACATGGGCGACCTGAAAGCCATGCTCCAGGAAGCGCTTTTCCTGCATGCCACTTTTCAGCATAATCTCAAACTGTGGTTCAGAACCTATCCCTTCCATCTTGGTCTTTACATGATGATTGTCGGAACTTTCATGATTCTGTTTGCCACTATTTTGAAAATCCTTGGTGTGTCTGACAGCAATTTTATTATCACCTTCCTGCGCAATGTCGTGAATGCCATCAGCATGCTCGGTATGCTTGGTATCATTGTAGGTGGTACCTCCCTTATCATGCGTCGCCTGACCGATGAAGGTTTGAAGCAGTATTCCACAGCCGAGCACTTCTTCAACTTGGGTGCTTTCATTGTATACGCCCTGTTCGGTCTTGCAGCCTGGTCTTTCAATCCTTCTTTCTTTGACCTTGGCTGTGCCTTTATGGCCAACCTTATCAAGTTCAACTTCGTATCCCTGGGTAGTGCCGCATTCAGCCTGCATCTGTTGCTGGGCTTCTTCCTCATGATCTGGATACTGATGACTCAGATGGGTCACCTGTTCATGAAGTACTTCTCCTACCACGCTTTCCGCTGGGGTGACGAACTCACCGTGTACAACGACAACAACAAACATAACATCAGCGAAATACTGCAACATCAAACAAACTTCCCGTTCTCCCC
>CAMTOM010000240.1 GCA_947074125.1 uncultured Desulfovibrionaceae bacterium | reverse complement strand
TCCCGATTGCTTTATCAGCACAAAGAAATACACTTTGGCAGTCTCAGCAAAAGATGCATTTGCATCTTTTACGATATGACAACGCATACGCTGAAATATTCTGCTCAAAAAACAGGAAGAAGATAATAACGAACATCAACGAGGAAAATATGTATACCCCACGTCAAATTATTCATATTGATCAAAATAAGTGCAATGGCTGTGGCCTGTGTGTGGAAGCCTGTCATGAAGGAGCCATTATCATTACAAATGGCAAAGCACATCTCCTGCGAGATGACTACTGCGATGGCCTTGGGAATTGCCTCCCCGCCTGCCCAGAAAATGCCATCACTTTTGAAGAACGTCCAGCAGCACCTTTTGACGAAAAAGCCGTTACGGCACACCTCAAAGAGCGTGAATACACGGCAACCGCCCCCCACCACCATCACGCTTCACTCCAAAGCGATACCACTGATCGGAAAGACCTTTTATCCCCTCTCCCCTGTGGCTGTGCTGGCTCTCATGCAAAACTGCTCCCCACGGCTGACAAAAAAAATATTTCTCAGGAATCCCATAGCAGCGCCTTACGACAGTGGCCAGTGCAACTCAAGCTCGTTCCTGTAACGGCTTCTTATTTTGACAATGCGGATATTCTCATTGCCGCAGATTGTAGCGCTTTTGCCTGCGCTGATTTTCACAAAGATTTTATGAGCGGGCGTATTACTCTTATCGCTTGTCCCAAGCTTGACAATATCGACTACAGTGAAAAACTGGCGGCAATTTTCAGTTCACATCCTATCAGAAGTATTCTTGTTGTGCGTATGGAAGTACCCTGCTGTAGTGGTCTTGAGAAATATGTCAGCAGCGCCATCACACAGTCTGGGAAAAATATCCCTCTGAATGTTACCATACTCAACACTCAAGGGGAAAAAGTAAAAACATCACTCTAAAAAAGCGATTTTTTGTTGACAGCACAACTCCAACAGATTTTTCAGTATTGACATTTTCCACAAGATTTTCTATGTTTTGCGCGGAGAATATTTATGAACACGTCTTTCTTTTACAGCTTTTCTTTCTATTACTACTGGGGTCACCATAAAAACCCCGGGATGGACGTGCTGTAGCTTTTTCCCACACACATACGAAAGCCGCCGCCCACTGGGGTTGGCGGCTTTTTTTATGTTTTGCGGCTTTTTCACTTTGATACAACAGATAAAGGATACGCCATGGACATTTTTTCTTCTCTTGCCCTGCCAGATGCTGCTGTTTTGACCGCAATAGTATTCCTGTGCTCTTCTTTTTTCATTTCACTTTTTTCGCTCATACGTCTTGCTAAAACAAAGGCTGGCAAAAAATGTTGATCAATGCCCTTATCTGGATTGCTTACATCGGGCTTTTTGTCTGGCTCGCGCGAAAAGGACGTGGGCATGACGCCATGCATGCTGGCAAAATACATTTTGGCATCCAGGCTTTTGCCTATGTTGCCACATATATTTCTGCCGTGGCTCTCGTCGGGTTTGGTGGCTTGGCGTATGAGTACGGCTTACAAATGCTCCTGGTAGCCGCAGGCAACGTATGGCTTGGAACATGGATTGTGTATCGCTTCCTTGCATGGCCTACACGAATCTGCCAAAAACGCCTCAATGCGCGCACACCAACACAACTTCTTTCCATTGGCCATCACAGCCCTTTACTGGGGCGCTTTTTGGCTGTTCTCTTTGCTGTTTTTCTGGGAGTGTATGCTTCTGCGGTTATTAAGGGAGCGGCGTTATTATTGGCACAGATTATGCCTGTTCCGGTGTGGATACTTATTTGGCTAGTCGCCATTTTGGTAGGATTTGCTGTTTTTGTGGGTGGACTGCGCGGTGTTCTCTACACTGAGGCCATGCAGGGCTTCATTATGCTTATTGGTATCTGTATGCTCATGGTGGCCGTTTTCAATACAGTTGGTGGCCCCATGCAGGGTATTGAACTTCTTGCCCAGCTTCCCCCTACCCCAAAAGCCAACACAGGCTTTGTTTCTCTAGCGACTGGGGAACGGGGATGGTTCATTATTTCACTGGTTATTGTCACATCTATTGCCGTCTGGGCACAACCACAAATGATCCAAAGGCACTTTGCTCTTAACGCATCAAAACAGGTACAACTTATTACCCCCCTAGCTATGCTGGTGCTGACAGTTCTCGTGGGCGGTGCCTATTTTGTTGCCAGCCTTTCCCGCATTTTCCTTCCTGCGACTGCCTCTTTCGCTGACGTTATCCCTACACTGGTCAACACGCTTTTGCCCAATTTCGCTCTTCCTCTCTTCTTCCTCGCGATCGCCTCTTCAGCGCCCTCCAGGCGCCCGGCGTCTTGCCACCTTCCCGTCACCGCCCCTGCCGAGCTCTCCCCTGCCAAAAAAGCTTCACGTCCCATGTGGTTTGCGGGCATTATCTTTTGCATACTCCTCAGCGGTGGCTGCGCCCAAATCAAAGGACAGCTTATCGCACTTCTTTGTACAACAAGCTGGAGCATTGTAGGTGCTACAGTATTAACGGCTTATGTTGCGCTCGTCCGTTTTGGCAAACGCAGTTCACTGGCGGCATGGTATAGCTGTAGCGCAGGATTTCTTTCCTGCATGGCCTGGTATCTCCTGGTATACCGTAGCACAGCCATTGTCTCTCCGCTCCTTGGCGCCACAGCAGCCCTGATCCCCCCTTTCTTTATCGGTTTTGCTTTCTCACTTGTCGGCTGGTGTCTGGGCTACATTATCGAACAACGCCTGACAAATAAAGCGTTGACAGTACAAACTATCTAAACACGTTTAAAAGATACTACCTAGTAGTACAAAAGGAAACCTTCGGCATTGCTGTGGGTTTTCTCTTTATACAAATAACAAGCTGCCTCCTTTTGCCGCACCTTTTCTTCCATAACACAAAGCCTCCGCATCGCATGATGGGGAGGCTTGTAATTTGTTACAGTAAAACAAAAGACTATATATGATGTTCCCAGCGCTTCAATGTGGGCAATAGCTTACGAAGAAGCTTACGCGCCTCATCTTCCTTCATCCCCTGATTCTCAGAAAGCATTTGTGGCACACAGATGTCGACCATTTCACTCAACGTCAGATCAGAAGTGAACGCTCCCTCATTATAGCAGTATTTACAATATTCTATATTTCTACTGCCATCTTCATTCGTACCATAAAGACTGCTGTCTCTTCCCAAAAGCATCCCACAGGACTGACAATATGTTTCTTCCATCGGCAAAGATCTCCTGATTGCAGCAGACTGAAAGCCCGCCATCGGGTTGTAGCGCTACCACAGTACGCGTATTACTCCAAGCTTCAACATCCATAATATAGAACGATAGAAATGGATACGTGCTTCCGGATCAACATTTTCAAGACATTGGGCAACGGTTTGCTTTGCTGAAGCGGCTTGTAAAATTGTATCAATTTCATGATCATTGGGCAAAACAACCTGACTGTAGTTTACCATACGCAACTCGCGAAAACGCAAAAGACGACCTGTTGCAGCATTGGGCGTACCGGCAAGCACCAGAGACATAGAAGGTTTCAGGGCAC
>CAMTOM010000239.1 GCA_947074125.1 uncultured Desulfovibrionaceae bacterium | reverse complement strand
AACAGAGAGTAGAATGTCAGACAAGTGTGAACGTAAGTCTGACAGTTTTAGAAGAAGATTCGGAGAGTGAAGCTCTGGAATATGAGGCATAAAGGAATGTGTTTACGATATTATGGGACTAAGCGGCCTGAGATAACGGTCATTTTTACAGCCGAAAATCTTTTTAAAAAGGTAACCGAACATGTGTTCACCGATGGTAAAAAGTTTTATTTGCCTCTTTAGGTAAGGCATAACCGAACACTTGGCAAATATTCTTTTGCCTCTCTCTGCCGCCGTCTCACCCCAAAACAACAAAAAAACAATGTATACTGGCACATAGTAATACAAAACAGGATGCGCCCTGCTCTTATGCCTTGCTTATGGAGTCAGGTATGTATATTCTCCCTCTCGGATTATATGTAACATTATTTAAGGACGACATTATGCATAAACTTTCCGTTTCCCTGCTCGGACGGGATTGCCCTGGGGTCGTTGCCGTTGTCTCCACTTTGTTTGAGAAAGCGCATTGCGATGTCATGCAGGTTTCGCAAACTATCCTCTCTGGAGAATTTGCGGCTATTTTTATTGTCACTGCCCCGAATGAACTCGCGCCCCAACAGCTCGCCACCCTTTTGGAAGAAGCCCTAAAAAACGCTTCCATGGATTTTTCTGTTATTGTGCGAACAGCCGTTGAAGGATACTGGGGAAGCGACAAAGTGTGCCAGCCTTTCGTAGTGACCGCTCATGGTCCCAATCGTTCAGGTCTCATCGCACCACTGAGCCGGATCTTTGCCAGACATAATGTCAACATTGAAAGCCTCAAGGCTATCCTGAATGAAGAAGATCTTGACCAGGCTCTCTTTGTCTATGAAATTATGGTACCAGAAATGCTTGATCTGGGACGCTTGCGCAGAGAACTGACCGCAGAAGGCCAGCAGCTTTCATTGCGCGTCAGTGTGCAGCATCGCGACATTTTTGAAGCCGTTCATCGGGTTCTGCCCGTCTAGGCAAACATCTTCTTACTGGCAAGCAGTCTATTACAACCATCCCACAACATATCTGGCGCCTTTACTACACGTGCTCTGTGTTTCATGGCAGCGCCAGCACTCAAAGGATTACCCATGCTTTCAGAACGCGAAGTCATCAGCACCCTGAACATGCTCCGCAATGAGCACCTGGATGTACGTACCGTTACCCTCGGCGTGAGCCTTTTTGACTGCGTCAGTCACGACCTTGACCTCTTTACTGCCAATATCAAGGCTAAAATCCATCGTTATGCCGCAGATCTTGTACGGGTATGCAATGACATTGGCGATAAATATGGCATCCCTGTCGTCAACAAGCGCATTAGCGTCAGCCCTATTGCGGTTGTAGGAGCTCCTTTTGATGCTGATGGCATGGTACGCATCTGCAAAGCTCTGGATGAAGCCGCCAAAGAAGCCCGTGTTGATTTTTTGGGTGGTTTTTCTGCCCTCGTAGAAAAAGGATTCACCTCCGGAGATCGTGCTCTTATTGAAGCGCTTCCCGAAGCTCTTGCCAGCACAGATCGCATCTGCTCTTCTATCAATGTCGCTTCCTCTCGCAGTGGTATCAATATGGATGCTGTTGCGCTTATGGGTGAGCAGATACGCAAAACAGCCCAGGCAACCGCCGCGCACGACGGCATTGGCTGCGCCAAACTGGTTGTTTTTGCCAATATCCCCCAGGATGTCCCCTTCATGGCGGGCGCCTATCTTGGCGTTGGTGAACCTGATGTTGTTATCAATGTCGGCGTTTCCGGTCCTGGCGTTGTCAAAAAAGCCATAGACAGAGCCTTAAGCCAGACAGGACGCCAGCTTACCCTGCTTGATGTTGCTGAGGTGATTAAACGCACCGCATTTAAAGTCACTCGTGTGGGCGAAATGATTGGTAAGGAAGTAGCCAGCAGGCTGAATATCCCCTTTGGTGTCGCAGATCTCTCTTTGGCACCAACACCGGCTGTCGGCGACTCCGTTGGTGAAATATTCCAGAGTATGGGTCTCTCCAGCATTGGAGCACCTGGCACAACTGCTGTTTTGGCAATGCTTAATGATGCGGTTAAAAAGGGCGGCGCTTTTGCTTCATCTTCCGTTGGGGGCTTATCTGGAGCGTTCATCCCTGTTTCAGAAGACTCCAGCATTGAAGCTGCCGCCACAGCCGGCTTGCTCAGCCTCGAAAAGCTTGAAGCCATGACCAGCGTCTGCTCTGTTGGTCTGGACATGATTGCCATTCCTGGAGATACTCCGGCAGCAACTATTTCAGGTATCATTGCTGATGAAATGGCCATTGGCATGATCAATAACAAAACAACTGCTGTACGCCTCATCCCTGTACCAGGGAAAAATGTAGGCGACACCGTTTCCTTCGGTGGCTTGCTGGGCAAGGCGGGTATTATGCCTGTACCTCAAGGCGATGCTACTGCATTTATTACACTTGGCGGGCGCATTCCTGCCCCCATCCATAGCCTCAAAAATTAATATTGCCAAAAAATCCAGCACTTTATACGAAAATGCAAAAATAAAAACATAGTGATAGAGTATGTTTTTATTGACACAGCAACTAATCCAATATATTTCCGCAGAAGAACTGTAACGGAGTTGAGGTATGGAAAAAAATAAACACTGTATCAACGAGCAGGCAAAAATTTTTAAAGCGTTAGGGCATCCAAGCCGTCTGTTTATGCTTGTAGCATTACGCGATGGAGAAAGATGCGTCTGTGATTTGCGCTCCCTGATTGGCGACGACATGTCCACCATCTCAAAACATCTTTCCGTTCTTCGTGAAGCTGGCGTTGTCACTTCACAAAAACGAGGTACAAGCATTTACTATCGTCTTTCCTTTGACTGTTTTGAACAACTACTCAATGCGACGGAAGAATTTGTGCAGAATCGTGTTATGGCACAGGCAGAACTTCTTCAAAAAGGGACATAGTATTTAAAGAACAATTTGACCAAAAGGGAAGCATATGCTTCCCTTTTGTTTTCTCTCTCTCGCATTTGCTCATCAGAAGAAAAGATCACAACAGCAAAATGACTCTCGCACTACACACACAGATGTTCCATCTGTATACGCAGACCACAAAGAGAATCCATTATTGAGCTTTCAGTGCCGCCACACCTGCTTTGGCTACATTAATATCTTCGGCAACGCTCCCACCACTCACACCAATGGCGCCAACAATCACACCATCCTTGTTATAGAGCAGCTCGCCACCACCAAAAATCACCAAGCCATTATTGGTCACTTCAATACCGTACAGTTCGCCACCAGGTTGCGAGGCGCTCCCTAACGCGGCAGTAGACATATTAAAGTAGCGTGCTGTGCGCGCTTTACCAAGGGCAATATCAATACTCCCAAGAAAGGCACCATCCTGCCGGATAAAAGCTTTCATATGCCCTCCTGCATCCAGCACGGCAATATTCATGGGCACACCCTGCTCGTCTGCTTTTTTCAATGCACCTCGCAACACCTGTTGCGCCTGTGCCATTGTCAGGTCACCAGGCACATTACCTGGAAGTGTTGTCGCTCCCATCGCCGCGGTTACCCCA
>CAMTOM010000238.1 GCA_947074125.1 uncultured Desulfovibrionaceae bacterium | reverse complement strand
GGTCGATGGAGCGGAAACAACGGGTAGAGGGTTGGCAGGCGAGATGGCATGGCCGACCTGCAGGGTAGGAGGGTGTGAAGTGGCGGTAACCAGGCCAGAAGTCAGGAGAGCGCAGCCGGCAATAAGGCCTGCAATGGCAAAAAGAGATGTTTTTTACATGCTATTCTCCTAAATAAGATGAAAGAATGAAATGTAAAACACGTATTAAATTTCCATACTTCTAGTGGTTTAGCAAGAAATATACCAGTTATAAAATGCCAAAAAAGTGAATCATTTAAAAAAATATTTAAATATATCAATATGTTATATATTCTACCGGTGTGTCAAATTTTGATTTTGAAGTGAAAATGTTGCAAAAATGCTTCACAGGTGTTTTTTATGCTGGGGGAGTTTGGCAAAAAGTGAAAAATAGTACAAATTCCTTGAGATTATTGTCTCATAAGAAAGGTATGATTTTTTTCTGCAACATTTTTACAAGGGAAAAGGGTATTTGTGATGCAAAAATGCGTCGCAAAAGAGGCACTTTATTAGTATTTTTTATTATTTGTTGCAAAAATGGGACTGTCTCAGCATGCTTTACTGGAGGTGGCGATAATTTTCACGAGCATTTTTCTGGAAAAGCTTGTTTTCGTAGGTGAAAAAATTTTTGGCATGGAGAATGCACTAGGATAAACATAAGATAAACAATGGCGCAGAGGCGCTAAGTGTTTAGGTTTTACTGAAGTATTGTTGTGGAGTGCGGCGCTGCAAAGTGGTTGCACTATGGTATAGCCAGACTGAGCAAGTCTGTGAAAATTACGTACAAAAATCACAATCGAATTATTAGGAGCTTCTCATGACCCAGATCGCCTGTGAATGTATGTCCCCTCAGGAAGAGCGTCTTTACGACAAGATTGCCGGAAAAGAAGATCGCTTCCGCGCCACTCACCAGCGTGTGTTTACCATGCTGGAACGCTTTGAAGGTCAGAAACCCCGTATTGATATTGAACGTGCCCTGTATTTTACGCAATCTATGCAGCAGACTGAAGGTCAGCCTTTGGTATTGCGCTGGGCCAAAGCACTGTATCATATCGCAGAAAACATGACTGTGTATGTGCAGGACAACCAGTTGGTACTTGGTCGTGCTGGCTGTGACGGTCGTTATGGTATTCTGTATCCTGAGCTTGATGGTGATTTTCTGGATATTGCTGTGCGCGATCTTCCCACACGTGCCCAGTCTCCTGCTACCATTACTCCTGAAGATGCCAAGATTGTTGTAGAAGAAATAGCTCCTTTCTGGAAAGGCAAAACCTACCATGAAGCTTTGAACGCAGCGCTTCCTCCTGAAGTTCACAAGCTGACCTATGACGATCCTGATGGCCTTATTTCCCGCTTCATCGTGAACGAAACATCTTCTTTCCGTTCTTCCATTCAGTGGGTACATGACTACGAAAAGATTCTGAAACGCGGCTTTAATGGTATCAAAAGAGAAGCTCAGGAAAAGCTGGCTGCTCTTGATCCTTTAAGCCCTGCTGACAATTGTGAAAAGAAGCCTTTCCTTGAAGCCATTGTGATCGTATCTGACGCTATTATCCTTTGGGCAAAGCGTCATGCTGCCAAGGCTCGTGAAGTTGCTGCTACTATTGCAGATCCCGTTCGCAAGGCAGAACTCTTGAAGATGGCTGACAATGCTGAACGTGTTCCTGCTGAACCTGCCCGCGATTTTTACGAAGCTGTGCAGAGCCAGTGGTTTGTGCAGATGTTTTCTCGTATTGAACAGAAGACGGGTACAACCATTTCCAATGGTCGTATGGATCAGTATCTCTATCCTTACTATGAGCAGGATCTTTCTTCTGGCAAGATTACAGAAGAGCAGGCCATTGAGCTTTTGGAATGCATGTGGGTAGGCATGGCTGAATTCATCGACATGTATATTTCTCCTACTGGCGGCGCTTTTAACGAAGGTTATGCGCACTGGGAAGCTGTGACTGTAGGTGGTCAGACTCCTGAAGGTTGCGACGCGACCAACGACCTGACCCATCTTATTTTGAAGTCCAAGCGTGAATTCCCCTTGCACTATCCTGACCTGGCAGCACGTATTCATTCCCGTGCTCCTGAATCCTATCTGTGGGACGTTGCAGAAACCATCAAATATGGTTCTGGTTTCCCCAAACTGATCAACGACGAAGAAATTGTTCCCCTGTATGTTTCCAAGGGCGCAACATTTGCTGAAGCTTATGACTATGCTGTTTCTGGTTGTACAGAAGCCCGTATGCCCAACCGTGATACCTACACTTCTGGTGGTGCGTATGTGAACTTTGCTGCCGCTGTAGAAATGGTACTGCGCAATGGTCGTATGAAGAAATACGGTGACCGCGTTCTGGGTCTTGAAACAGGTGATCCCTGCAAGTTCACAAGCTGGGATCAGCTTTGGAATGCCTATGTGCAGCAGCATCTGCTCTTCCTCAAGACAGCTTTTGTGCAGCAGTACATTATCAACAATCTTCGTGCAAAGCACTTTGCCCAGCCCATGGGTTCTGCCATGCACGACCTGTGCATGAAGCATTGCATTGACCTGCATCAGCCACACATCCCCGAAGGTATCAACTTGGGCTACTTTGAGTACATGGGGCTTGGTACTGTTGTGGATTCTCTCTCAGCCATCAAAAAGCTTGTTTTTGAAGAGAAGAAGCTGACCATGGAACAGATCATCAAGGCAGTTGATGACAACTTTGAAGGTCATGAAGATGTGCGTGCATTGTTGCAGTCTGCTCCCTGCTACGGCAACAACGATCCTTATGCCGATGCCATTGGCCGTGAAATCGACAAGATTTCCGTAGAATACGGCGGCAAGTACAGTGAAGAACTGGGAATGCACAACGACGTACGTTATGTGCCATTCACCTCACATGTGCCTTTCGGTAAGGTTGTATCCGCAACGCCTAACGGACGTAAGGAATTCACACCTCTTTCCGACGGTTCTTCAGCATCTCACGGTGCTGATGTGAATGGACCTACCGCCATTCTGCTTTCCAACTACAACACCAAAAACTACGGTATGCGTGATCGCGCTGCCCGTATGCTGAACATCAAGTTCACCCCCAAATCCTTGGAAGGTGAACAGGGCACAGAAAAGCTGGTATCCTTTATCCGTACTTTCTGCGACCTCAAAATCTGGCACGTGCAGTTTAACGTTATTAACCGCGACACTCTGTTAGCCGCGAAGAAAGACCCTCAGAAGTACCGCAACCTGATTGTTCGTAGCGCTGGTTACAGTGCGTACTTTGTGGATCTGTCACCGGATCTTCAGAATGACCTGATCGCCCGTACTGAACACGGCGCTCTGTAAGAATATGCAAACAGAGTCGGGGAGAATCTCCTCGGCTCTGTTCTTTTTTCAGGAAAAGACGCCCTTTTGTTTTTGGGCGCCGTTGTCTTTCTGTCACACTGAACCTTTGGGAGTGGACCGTGGTGGTGTTTGTGCTTACAAGACAAGTGACAGGGTCGTGTACAGTCGGCACTATGTCTGCAATGATGGACCGCGCTGACCGTCTCTTATGCTTCTGTCGGAGTGACATG
>CAMTOM010000237.1 GCA_947074125.1 uncultured Desulfovibrionaceae bacterium | reverse complement strand
CTGGCGTGCGACTTCGTGTTGTTTTTTCGAGCAGAGGCCGGCATACGAGGTTTCTGAATGTGACGGTAGTTCAGACGTGTGCTCTTTCGAGCTTTATATGGTCTCGGGTTCCGGACAGATGAGTCAGCGGCGTGCGTATCATGTTTCTGTGCGGGGTGATCGCTGTATCATTCATAATGGCGCAACAGAAATTGTCTTACAGTTTGATATGTTGATGCTGGCGGTACGCTCTCTTTGTGGTTTGAATTCAGAAGCAATGCCTTCTCTTGAGGCTGTGGAAGAAATGCTGAAAGCCGCAAACGCCTGATAGTATATTTTTTGTGTATTTGGGGGTTTTTGTACTGGTGTTCTCCCTGACATAATTTTTTGTGCCTGCTTTTCTCCTTCATCTGAAGCCGTAAAGGGGCAAACCCAAAAGCCTTAACAAGAACAAAATGCGAAAGCTCCTGGTATTGCTATCGGGAGCTTTTTTTGTGTAGAAATATCATTTTTTTATTTATTATTCGTTGTGTTATATGTTTTATTTTTTCTTATGAGGTATTATTGTCAATAAAAAGTGTCAGGATGATATGCATTAATGATTCCTGCCACTCATATAATGCGTATATTTATAGAGTTGCATTTGGAGTAAATGACGAACTAGCCAGCTAAAAATGTTGTCCTTCTTGAAAACATCTTTTCTCTTTTCGCTTTCCCCCCTTTCCCGTATTTGCAAAAAAAAGTAGACTTGCTTTGCTTTGAAGCAGTTTGTTCTGCATGATTTTGATATTGGGGGAATATCGTCAACGTTATTGCTCATTGGGGGAATTTTTTTGTCATGAAGCTGTTTTTCTCACGCACCTTGTTTTTTTCTTTTCTCCTGGCGCTTGTTGCTGCGCTTTTTTGTCTCTGGAATGCCTTTGGGACAACAGATACGCGCTGTGTGACTTTGGGTTGTGCTCTTTTCCAGGATGTAAGCATTAAAGGTATCTCTTTGTGGTTTTTTGGAAGTGCCGCATTTTTAGGGCTGGCTGTATGCGCTTTGCTTGGCTGGGCGCGCTTGGGGATGTGGTGTGCCGCTCTTTGCGTTTTGCTGGATGCGGTGTTGCTTGTCATCATGGTGCTTACTGTGCCTTGCGTGAACTGCCTGGTTGCAGCTATCTTTTTTGCTCTCCTGTATATCCTGTTTCGTGTGGTATGTACCCAGCAGGAGCGTGAAAAAAATCCGGCAACGACTGATGGGGGATCTGCCTATCAGCGTAAAGAAGAGATGCCGCTTTTTTCTCTGCTGCTTTTGTTCTGGTTTATCGGTTTTATTGCAAACGCAGGCAGTGTGATTCGCGCAGAGCTGGGATCATGGTCGATGCTGGGGGATAAGAAGGAAGCTGCAGTTCATTTGTATTTTTCTCCTTCATGTGAGTCTTGCCGTACTGCTTTGCTGGGGCTTGCAGGGACTATTGATGCTGCATTCTATCCTGTGGGAGAAAGTGAAAATGATGTCGCTGTCATCGCACAGATGATCCAACAGCAGCAGCAGGGTGACAATCTGTATACCGCTCTCCAAAAAGCAAGAGCTTTAGAGAAAGAGGGCAAGCTGGCTTTTGAGTGGACACCTGAAATGATCCTTTTGCGCTTCCGTATGTTGCGTAATAGAGCACATGTCTTTTTATCCGGAGCGCCAGGAATACCCTTTGTTGAGTATCGCGGCTTGCCTCGTGTTCTGGCAGATCAGGCGGAAAAAAGACGCGAAATGGGCGCAGATGACTTCGTTCCCGATACTCCTTCTTTAGAAAGCTCAAAAACTTCTGATGTGAAGGATAAGGATTCTTCTGCAGGAAAAACATCTCCCTCTCCTGCTTCTTCTTCGGAGACTGGTAATGGGAAGACTGCACCAGTGCAGGAAGGTGTCAAACCTCCCGTTGCCGAAACGCCTCCACCTGCCCCGTCAGCCCAGCCCGTCCAGGCGAATGATGCTGCACCCACACAGGTAGACCCCAAGCAGGAGACCCCAAAAGAGGCGACAGCAGATACGCAGACACCTGCAACACCCGAAGCCCAAAAGCTTCCTTCGGCAACGTTGAATGAGCTTTTGGAACCTTCAACAGTGGGAAGTTGTGCGGGCACAATACCATGTCCGGAATAAGTAAAAAATATCTGTTGCTTTTTTGACCTGTTTTAAAACTTGTTTTTAGGGTAATCGTTACAGGCAGGAGGAGGGGAGAAACCTCCTCCTGTTTTTAGCACCGTGAGAAGGAGTTACTTTTGTGCGCTTTTGGCTCTTGACGCAAGTTACTGACTCTTTTATTCTCATGAACTCTTCTTCATCCTTTTCCAGTGAGGTTGCTCAAAAGCATGCGCGCAATTGATATTTTCCGTGAGCACAAGGAGTCTTTAGTACGTCAGTGGGTAGAAAATGTTTTTGCCTCATATCCTTTAGATACAAAAGGTTTTTTGCGGACGCAGGAAGATCCTTTTCTGAATCCTGTGGGTGAGATGACGCATACTGTGCTGGATGTTCTCTATGATGCTGTTACTGGTGAACATCTTATTAAAGGAAAAGCTGAGGCTGCCCTGGAACGTTTTGTCAAGCTGAGGGCTGTACAGGATTTTCCCCCCAGCCAGGCCTTGGGCATCCTTTATGCCTTTAAAAGTATTTTGCGCACAGCATTACTGGAAATCTGTCGTAAAGAAGGCCTGTTGGAGGATCTTCTGGAGGCGGAATCGCGTTTGGATACTCTGGCGCTACTCGCTTTTGACCTGTATGTGAAAGACAGGGAAACCCTGGCGGAGCAGCGCATTAGAGAGATACGCATGCAACATGCCCAGCTTGTGCGCTGGGCTCAGAGGATGGATGGCAGTCCGTTCAGTGAATCGGACACAAGCAAACTTTAGCCCAGTGAGGTAGGGAATGATCACTTCGTTACTGGTAGTACTGCTTATAGGCGCTATCGCCTGGGCGGGAGCAAGCATTGGTCTGGCCCCCGTTTTTGGCGTTTTCTTGCCTTATGTAGCTGTACTCATCTTCATTGCGGGCGTCGTGTGGCGCATGGTGTACTGGAGCAAATCGCCCGTGCCCTTCAGTATCCCCACCACCGGTGGACAGGAAAAATCGCTTCCCTGGATTAAACCAGCCTGCCTGGATACTCCAACCACAAAGGCTGGAGTATGGGCACGTATGTTTTTGGAAGTGTTTTTCTTCCGTTCCCTGTTTCGCAATACCAGCGCTGATGTGCGGGTCGAAGGGCCAAGAGTTATCTATTACTCTTCAAAATGGTTGTGGTGCTTTGCGCTGCTTTTCCATTACTGTTTCCTGCTGGTGTTTATACGCCATTTCCGCTTCTTCATGGAGCCGGTACCAATGGGGCTCACGTTTATGGAAACCATTGATGGCGTGTTGCAGATCGGTGCACCGCGCTTGTATCTGACGGGCATCATCCTGTTATGTGCGCTTCTCTTCTTGCTGGGGCGTCGCCTCTTTAATGAGCGTTTGCGCTATATTTCTCTGGCTAATGATTACTTCCCGCTCTTCCTGATTATTGGTCTGGTTACAACGGGGCTGATGCTGCGTTACTTTACCAAGA
>CAMTOM010000236.1 GCA_947074125.1 uncultured Desulfovibrionaceae bacterium | reverse complement strand
CCAAAACCCCAAAACCCCTATTAATTATGAATATGAAAACAACATGAATCATAATATAACATAAGGTGATATAAATAATCAAAATTATGAAAAACACAAAGCTTGATCAATATAGACCACCATCCCAGGATAAACGGCATGAAGATGATTTGCCAGAAGATGAGGATGTTGGGGATTTTGAGGAAAAGGATAAAAGGAAAGAAGAATCTGGAAAGAATCTTTCTATAAATAGAGACAAAGGAATGTCATTAACACCCGATATTTCGCCTAAATCAAGTCAAGCTGGGAGGGAAGAAGAAGAAAAGAGCAAAGAATACGTAAGCGAGAAGCCTTTCGCAGTAAAGGATTTGGAAGAGCATTCATGGATTATCTTCTGGAGCGCAATATTTCTGGTATTGTCCGGCTGCGCCTTGAGGTTGCACCGACAAATACAAGAGCCATTGCTTTGTATGAGCGATTGGGATTCTCACATCTGCAATATGCTCAAATGATTATTGATTTGCCGAAAAAATGACACCTCGTCAGGTTCCTGCCACACGAGAACATACGCCACATAAGCTCGCATGAGCTTTTTATGTGACCAGATAACAACAAACAAGGGGACATATGTCCCCTTGTTTATGATGTTTTTTTGACGCAATTACGATACTGTTATTTCTGAATATCCAAAAGCTTCTGCTTAAGTTCTTCTTCCATACGACCCATTTCAGCTTCAGCAGTCTGACGCTTTTGGCGGCCGTCAGCCTGGATACGCAGCACTTCATCAATAGTGGAAATAAGAGTATCATTGGTACTTTTTAGGGTCTCAATATCCACAACGCCCCGTTCAGACTCTTTTGCGGCTTCGACTGTTGCCATTTTGAGCTTTTCTGCGTTGCTGCGCAAAAGATCATTGGTCATGTCAGAAACGGCACGCTGTGCTTTTGCCGCCTGATTGGAGTGCTCCACACCAAGAGCAAGTACCATCTGGCTTTTCCATAAGGGAATGGTGTTCACAATGGTAGACTGAATTTTTTCAAGCATCAGCGTATCATTTCCCTGCACCATACGGATTTGGGGAGCCATCTGGATGGAAACCATACGGGTCAGCTCAAGATCGTGCAGCTTTTTTTCAAAGCGATTGCACAGACCATCCAAATCTCTGGCAGCCTGGGCATCTTCTGGCAGACCAGAAGCTTTTGCCTTGTCCATCAGAGCCGGAAGATTATCTGCGCGTATCTGGGACAGTTTTTGCTTGCCTGCCATGATATACATGGAAAGCTCACGAAAATAATCTTTATTCAAATCATACATCTTATCCAGTGTAGCAATATCTTTCATCATTTGGATCTGATGCTTCTCAAGCATTTCACAAATGCTTGTGATGGTATTTTCCGCTTTGCTATAACGCTCTTTTAAAAAGGTTATCTTATTGGCTTTTTTCTTGAAAAAACCAAAGAAACCACCTTCTTTTTCTTCAATATGAAAACCTTTCAGCTCAGTAACAACACCTGCAAGCATATTGCCGACTTCGCCCAAGTCTTTGGTACGAACATTATCCAGGGCAGCTTCAGAGAATTCTGCCATTTTTTTCTGGGTGCCCGCACCATATTGAAGAATGGTACTGGAGTCATGAAGGTTAATTTTTTCTGTAAAGCTGTCTATGAGAGCACGTTCTTCTGATGAAAGAGCATTTTCATCAAACATGGGGGCATCAGTCCCCAAAGCGGGAGCTTGTGGAATGTCAGCCACAGCCAGAGATGTTTTTACATCTGCTGTAACCTCAAGAGTCAGTGGCTGTGTTGAAGCTGTTTTTTGTTCATTGCTCATGTGTATACCCCTTTACTGGTGCATGTATTGATGATGAAAAATATTTTTATAGTAAAGAAGAAGAGCGCATCAGCTTTTCTCCTTCTCTCCCCCAGTCACTTCTTGTTCTACAGTATGCTTGATATCCTTCCCAGTGAAGTCTTTTCCTGTAAGACCTTCCTGCTGCAACATGCTTTGAAGTACAGAAATATCGGTAGAAATATCCCAGGCCGTGCTCTGAAAAAAGCTGTCCAGAAGATTCTCAAAGGCGAGATTGATCGTATCTAATGTTTCTTCTATCTCTTTGCAGGCTGTCACAGTATTTGTTCCCTGAATGGGGGCCTGTATCAGATCTCGATACGCCTCAACAAGCTTGCCTGTCATGGGAAGATAATAGGACATGAACTTGCGAAGCTCTGGCACGAGCTTGGGATCTTTTTTTACCTGCTTGAAAATTTTGCTGACAATCAGTTCCAGGCGAGAAAGTTTCTCGGTAATATCTTCATTGGGAATAGCGTCATTGGCTTCACGGATGCGACGGACATAGTCATTTCCTTCTTCAATCACCTTACGTACTTCTTCCGGTATTCCCTGTTCTGCTTCACGTTTGGCAGCAGACGCAGCCTCTTCTTCTGAGTGTTTACGATATGTTTCATACGCTTCATTACTCAGAAGGAGGGTGCTTTCATCAGAACTGAGTCGTCCTTCCAGAAACATGCGCATGCCTATCATATTTTTTACATCTGCCCTTACAAAAGCTTCAGGTTTGCCCACAAGAGAAGCGAGTTCCTTGAGTGAGCAAAACAGGCGTCCCTGCAAATGTCCTGTATATAATTGAAAACGGCGAATACGTCCCATTTGTCGTGAACCATATCTGGCAAGCCAGAGTCCACCAAAAGCAAGAGGAAGCAAAAACACGACGGGAACAAATAAAAGAGAGCTGTAGCTTATTGAGCCAATAAGAAAAATAAGAGAAAGAAGTCCAGACACAGCAAGTATGGGATAGCCGAGCAGGGCACTGAGTGTTCCCGAAAAGCGTCCTGGAGGGAAAGGGGTGAACAACAGTTTAGAATGTGGGGACTGGGCATTTTGGGGCGCATTTGAAGAAGGGAAAGAAGAGGATGAAACAGAGTGGGAACGTGGAGGTACCACGAAAGGCATTCTTGGCCGTATTGAAGTTAGATTAGAAGCAAAACCAAATCATTATTAGATAAGAAGCAACCATGGAGATAATCACAATTTTAGGAGTAGTAGGTTTTATGGCCGTGTTTTATTGGTGCATAGCCACGTTGGTAAACAAGTATCAATTACGTCATAAAGGTGTGATGCGTGCCATCCCTAATCACATTATCGTATTAATAGCAGGTATATGTGTGGGTTTTGCTTCATTGTTTATAGTGGCTATTCCAGCTCAGAATGTAGGTGTCATCATCACTCCTGCGGGAGTGAAGCAGGAGTCTTTGTCAACGGGATGGCATGTGGTATATCCTTGGTATAGTGTGAAGCTGATGGATAAGACAGCCCAGGTGTACACCTGTGCCTCACGTAGTTCAGCACAGGATGATGCACGTTCTCGCAAGACAGCAGTTCAGTCTAGCACGGTATGGGCTCCAACCTCTGATGGTATTAAGATGGGCTTTGACATTTCGGCATCTTGGGCCATAGACCCTGAGTATGCTTGGTGGATATATGATAATGTATCGGAGAATGATGGTGGCATAAGTGGCCGTTATCTATGGCTTAGATCGAAAGAGCACACGTCTGAACTCCAGTCACATTCAGAAATCTCGTATGCCG
>CAMTOM010000235.1 GCA_947074125.1 uncultured Desulfovibrionaceae bacterium | reverse complement strand
GCAGGCCTTAAACTATATTCGTTCTGTGCATACTGGTCCTTGCAAAATGCATCTCCACTTTACGCATAAGCTCATTATTACTGTCGCCTGTGCTGTTACGGACATCAATGACAGAATTGTCGGTGTTGTTGGTGCTGATATCCAATTGGAACAGCTTCTCAAGCGTGCTCAGGCGCTCAAAGACGAAGTGCAGCATGCCGCACAGGAAGAATAATTTGAAAAAAGGCGCAGGCTTCGGCAAGCGCCTTTTCCACTAACCCTCTGCCACAAGGAAAAGTCATGCAGAAGAAAGTCTATTGGATAGAAGGCGACGGTATTGGCGCAGAAGTATGGAAAGCCGCACGTCCCGTCATTGATGCTGCTGTTGCCAAAGAATATGGCGTTGAGCACAGTCTTGTCTGGGAAGAACTTTTGGCAGGCGAAAAAGCACAGCGTGAAACAGGCAGCCCCTTGCCAGAACTCACACTTGAGAAGCTCAGAACCGCCGAACTTGCCATGAAAGGCCCACTGGGTACCCCCGTCGGTTCCGGTATGCGCAGCCTGAATGTCGCCTTGCGTCAGACTCTGGATCTGTATGCCTGTATCCGCCCTATCCAGTATTTTGAAGGTCTGGAAACTCCCGTCAAACATCCAGAAAAAATCAATATGGTTATTTTTCGGGAAAATACAGAAGACGTCTACGCAGGCATTGAATACGCAGCGCAAACCCCTGAAGCGCAAAAAATCATCAGCATGCTGCGTGATTCTTTTGGCGTGAATCTCTCTGATGCCGCAGCCATTGGCATCAAGCCAATGACAGAACACGGCTCAAAGCGTCTTGTGCGACGCGCATTGCGCTTTGCCATTGCCCAAAAATTTCCCTCGCTGACCCTCGTACACAAGGGCAATATCATGAAATACACTGAAGGAGCCTTCCGTCAGTGGGGTTATGATGTCGCACAGCAAGAGTTTTCTGATCTGACATGCACCGAAAAAGACATGCTGCCAGGTCGTCTTGTCGTCAAAGATCGCATTGCGGATGCCATGTTCCAGGAAGCACTGCTCCATCCTGCATCCTACCATGTTATCGCCACACCCAATCTGAACGGCGACTACCTTTCTGATGCCCTTGCCGCGCAAGTCGGTGGTCTTGGTCTTGCCCCTGGGGTCAATATGTCTGACGAACTGGCTTTCTTTGAAGCCACGCATGGCACAGCACCCACCATTGCCGGACAGGATAAAGCCAACCCAGGCAGCCTCATTCTGTGTGGCGCGCTCATGCTGGATCATCTGGGATGGCATCCGGCAGCAGAACGTATCAGAAAAGCCATGCAAAAAGCCATCGCTGACAAATCTGTTACCGTTGACCTTGCGGGGCAAATGGCTGGCGCACGAACAGTGGGATGCACCGCCTTCGGTGATATTATCGGCGCGGCATTATAGCAGTTCAGCAATGCTCTCCCCACAGCAGGAATGCTCTGGAAAGAAAAACCATATACCTATAGTTAACCTTCAGCCCCTGTATCCAAAAGAAAGAGGATAGCATGAACCTCACACGGAAAATCATTACGGCACACCTGTTAGGTGGCGACATGACGCCTGGCAAGTCCATTGATCTGCGCATTGACCAGACCCTCACCCAGGATGCCACAGGCACCATGGCCTGGCTCCAATATGAAGCTATGGACGTCCCCCGTGTCAAAACAGAGCTTTCTGTCAGCTATGTGGATCACAATACTTTGCAAATGGGATTCCGCAATCCTGATGACCACCGCTTCCTGCGCACCACAGCACATAAATTCGGCGCGATCTTTTCTCCTCCAGGCACAGGCATCTGCCATCAGTTGCATCTGGAAAACTTCGCCCGCCCCGGCATTACCCTTGTTGGCTCCGACAGCCATACGCCCACAGCAGGCGGCATCGGTGCACTGGCTATGGGCGCAGGGGGGCTTTCGGTAGCACTGGCTATGGCAGGCAAGCCCTATACCATTCCCATGCCGGAAGTTATGCGTATCTATCTGGATAACAACCTCACAGGCTGGGCCAGCGCCAAAGATATTATTCTGCATATCCTGAAAGAACTGAGCGTTAAAGGCGGCGTTGGCAAGGTACTGGAATACGATGGCCCTGGCGTTGCCACTCTTTCTGTTCCAGAACGCGCCACAATCACAAATATGGGCGCAGAACTGGGCGCAACCACCTCCATTTTCCCCAGCGATGACGTAACACGAGCCTTCCTCAAGGCACAGGGACGGGAACAGGACTGGCAGGAACTGCATGCTGACCCCAATGCCACATATGATGCAGAACTGCGCGTCGATCTCGCAACGATCCCCCCACTGGCAGCCCAGCCGCACATGCCGGATGTCGTGACCTCCGTTGCCAGTCTCGCTGGCTTGCAGGTTGATCAGGTTGCCATTGGCTCCTGTACAAACTCCTCCTATGCCGACTTGCGACAGGTTGCGGATATTCTCTCCGGCCATCAGACACATAGCACGACAGATACCTGTGTCTCTCCTGGTTCAAAACAGGTTCTCGACATGCTCGCCGATGATGGTTCACTGAGCACTCTGCTGCTTTCCGGTGTTCGCTTGCTGGAATGCTCATGTGGCCCCTGTATCGGCATGGGCGGCTCTCCTGTTTCCTCTGGTGTGAGTGTGCGCACATTTAACCGCAACTTTGAAGGGCGCAGTGGCACGAAAGACGCAAAAGTCTACCTGACAAGCCCACTCACCGCCGCACAGGTTGCCCTGAATGGTGGCTTTACCGATCCATCCACATGGGGCACACCTCCCAGCCTGCCCGCACTGCCCAAACGGGTTCCGTCCATTCGTCATCTCTTCCTCATGCCCGCAGAAGACGGATCTTCCGTAGAAATTTTGCGTGGCCCCAATATTGTGCCGCTAGAAAAATTCCCCTCACTTGATGCGACTCTGAGCGCCAGTGTGATTATCAAGCTGGAAGACAATATCACAACAGACCACATTATGCCTGCGGGAGCTGCCATCACAGCTTTGCGCTCCAATGTGCCTGCCATTGCAGAACACGTCTTTGAGCGCGTCGATGCGGACTTTGTCAGCCGTGCCAGAAGCGTCAAGAATGGTATTATTGTGGCTCGCGAAAACTATGGACAAGGCTCCAGCCGTGAACACGCAGCTCTTGCCCCGCGTCATCTTGGCATTCGGGCTGTTCTGGCCTGTTCTCTGGCACGTATTCACCGTGCAAATCTGGTCAATTTTGGGATCCTTCCTCTCACCTTTGTCAATCCTGCTGACTATGACAGCATTGCAGCGGGTATGAGTCTCACGCTGGATACGACAGCCATTACCGCCAGTGCCCCCACTACGGTTGCACTGGATAATGGTAGCACCATTATGGTGACGAATGACCTGAGTGAACAGGAACTCGCCATCATCCGCGCAGGTGGGCTGCTCAACTTTGTAAAACAAGCCTAATATTCCTTATTATTATAAACGGGGAGATACGTACTGTATCTCCCCGTTTTTTTGTTACCTCCTACATATATTGCCTTGACACAAGCCCACAGCATTGCACATGCTCTTTAAATATTTTATTATGTCTTCATTCTTATAATATTATACTTTCTAT
>CAMTOM010000234.1 GCA_947074125.1 uncultured Desulfovibrionaceae bacterium | reverse complement strand
TGTGGCGTTATTTGTTCGGGCATCGTCAGTGCCATGACAAAATAACGGCTCCGTCAGAGAACATCATGGAAAACTACACGGTGGTCACGGAATGTGGCCTCAGATCATCCTGTGTGTATGTCCATCCAGGCGAGGAATGGTTGTATGCTGGCGGGTAATTTCTTTGCCGGTGCAAGTTCCATATTATTGTTCCTTCAGAGCATAGCGGGCTCCAGACAAATGCACCGTCAACTCAAGAAGCTCCATCTGAATAAGTCGCGAGGAGATACGCGCTACTGGTACCTGCAAGGCGTCACAAATAACATCAATATGAGAAGCTCCATGCTCTTTAAGAAAATGCCACAGCTCCAGACAATCTTCCGGACAGGAGGCTGGAGGCTGTGTTATGTCATTTTTCAACACGCTCTCTTTCTCTGATATGTCTGTTTGTCTTTTTGAGAGAGCGCTCTTTTGTGAAACAGATTTTTGGGATGAACGCTTGGGGAGGATTTCAGCAGCCGTCAGTTTTTCCAAAGATATGATATCCTGCGCTACAATCGCCTCTTCGGATATGTTTGGAAAGTCTTTTTCCTTTATCCCATAAGCAAGCAGTTGTGGCGCCATCTCTTCAAAAATATCACGAGCGCCAAAAACAGGACGTGCCCCCTGCCGCACCAGATCCTGACAGCCTTTCGCCTGAGAAGAAAAAATCGCACCAGGTACCGCATAGACATCACGATTCTGCTCCAATGCCAAACGAGCGGTAATAAGGCTCCCGCTACGCTCTGCTGCCTCAACAACCAGTACCGCAAGAGAAAGCCCGCTGATAATGCGATTGCGTATAGGAAAATGTTCCGGTTTTGGCTGTGTACCAGGTGCAAATTCTGTTACAAGCAGCCCCCGCTCACGCATAGCATCAAACAAGTGAGCATTTTTCACAGGATAACACACATCTATCCCTGTCCCAAGCACACCAATACTGCTCCCAATCTCACTGAGTGCAGCACGCTGGGCAGCCGCATCAACACCAAGCGCCATGCCTGAAACAATACTGATACCACAAGAAGCGATATTGCGTGCTATAGATGTTGCGGCACGAAGGCCTTCAGGAGAACTGCGGCGGGACCCCACAACAGCCAGTGCAGGGGAATGCAGAAGAGAAATATCACCAACACAGTAAAGAAAGAGCGGCGCATCCGGTAATTGTTTCAGAAGCTTTGGGTATTCACTGTCATGCCACATAACAATATGACAGTCTGTGTTTGCCACATTCCGCCATTCTTCCAACGCTGTTTTTCTCCAGACTCCTGAAGCAAACTGTGCGGCTTTTTCCGCACTTATTTTTGCTTCTTTCCAGACATGAAGCTGCTCTACTGCCGCATAGGCTGATCCAAAAAAATCGACCAATTGGGCGCAGGATCGCGCCCCTAGCAAAGGACAGTGTCGCAAAGCAAGACTGGCCCAAAATTCCTTTCGGGCCAGCTCATCAAATGCTTCCCATTTTTTAGAATGACAGGGGAAGGATGTCATACAAATACCATACAATCCTTAAGGAACAAGTTTCTGCTCCTGTGCCTGTTTTGCTGCTTCTGAATCAGGAAAAGAAGAAATCAGCACTTTAAACTGCACATCCGCATTTGCCTTGTCTCCCGTTTGCAGGGCGGAAAAGCCTGCACGATAGTAAGCTTCAGGAACTTTGGTATGCTTGGGATACTTCTGGGTAATCGATGTATAACGTGGCAACGCAGAAGCATAATCTCCCTGAGAAAAATAAGAATCCGCTATGGCGATTTCTGCATTCGCTGTTTGCAGGCCTTTAGGATACTGAGAAACCAGGTCAGAAAAAGCAGCTCGCGCCTCAGCATGTTCCCCTGAAGCAAGCAAGGCCTGGGCGTGCTTGAAGCGGGCATTTTCATCAGCATGACGTGCGGCATTGACCGACATTTTTGCCATCGGATTTTCCTGCTCGGCAGGTGCAGCAGAGGCCACAGGACGAGGCGGCAAGCCATCTCGCTCAATATATTTTGGGGCAGTCTCTTCTGATGCTGCCTCACTCTTTGCCTCAACAGTCTTAACCTCAACAACATCTGGCTTCTTTGGAGCTTCTATTGTCACTCCTTCTGACTCTGCGGCTTTTTTTGCTGCATCGGCCTTGGCTTTAGCTTTAGCATCGGCATCGGCCTTGGCTTTAGCATCGGCCTTGGCTTTAGCTTCTGCCTCAGCTTTTGCCTTGGCTTCCGCCTTCAGTCGTGCTTTTTCTTCAGCTTTTCTATTTTTTTCTTCAACAGCTTTTGCTGCCAGATCTTCAGAAGGTTTCTCAGGAACACTGGCTACAGTCGCGGACTTTGCGGGAATAGAAGCTAAAGAAGAGGTAGAAGGTGGCAATGCCAGTGTAACTTCTTTCTTTGTTTCTACTGGTGCCGCAGCCTGCTCTGTATTTTTCTGACGAGAAATAATCAGCGTTTTGCCTTCAGCGCGTGTCTGTACAACTTCGGTATCTTTGCTGTCTTTGGCATCTCTGCTATCCTTGGTATCTTTTTTCACGCCATCTTTTGTTTTTTGAGCAGCAAATACCGAGCCAGCACTACTGGCGGTACCCTTCCCTGAACCTCTATAGTTTGTCGCCGGATTTTTTTCTGTACTTTTTTCAGCGAGTTGATGTTCTAACGACTGCAAGCGAGACTCAAGCTCGCTGACTTGCTGTCGTAAGACAGTGGCTTCATTCGCTGCACGTTTTTTGGGATTTGCACAGGAAACGCATGCCAGACAAAGAAAAATGGTAACTGTAAAGCGATAGTAATTCATGTATTTCCCCCGTAGTCACTTCCTCAAAAGAACATGTTGCCTCAAGACGCTTTCAAATGCAAGATACCTTGCGCACCCAACCTTTTTAAGGCAAAAGAGAGCGAGACACAAGGAGCATTTGCTTATGAGCGACCCTTTTACTTTGCAATTGACTGTATTGGAAAGCTTTTCTCCAGATACAGTTCGGTTTTTTTCCTCATTTCTTGAGACATATCCAATAGCACGTACTATCGGCAACCTACTGGGAATTATCCTGCCTTTTACGCTGCTTATTGCCTTTTCTGGTCTCTGCTGTATGAGCGCTGTCGCACAACGCCTTGCCATATCTCGCGAACGAAGCTGCTATGCAAAAGCCTCCAGACAAATTTCTGTACTTGGGACAATTTTAGGATTTATTTTGATTTTAGGTTCTGTTCTCCTTCTCTTTTATTTTCGCAGCGCCGCAGCCGACTACCCTCTTCTGTACAATGCCCGCCTCTGGAGCACCATCGTACTGGCGACAGGAACCATTTGCATTGCCCTGCACTGCTTTTTCTGGAATGCTCTGAAAAAGATACCCTTCCTTCATCTTCTACTGGCTCTTTTGGCTACTATCCTTGGGTATCTTGGCACATATGCCCTGCTGGCAGTACTGGCCACAGAATCTCAAGTTTTTTCTGAAGGTCTTGTTCTTCCTTCAGGCTATCAGGAACTTTTTATCGCGGGTGCAGACTCCCCCCTCTGGATTAACCTTTTTTTTCTCCCCCCGCTTTCCCTCCCCCTTTCGGGTTGCGTCTGACGTGTTCGCCGCTTTGCCCATTCGCACTGTGATGTCTACCGGTGTTGCC
>CAMTOM010000233.1 GCA_947074125.1 uncultured Desulfovibrionaceae bacterium | reverse complement strand
CTCTGCGGAAAAGGATTTATGAGCATTCTTTTATAGTATTTTTATTTACGTTTCTTATTTTGGGGATGTTATGTTCGAAAATCTTTCAGATAGACTCAGCGGTATTTTCCGCTCTTTTGGCGGACGCGGTCAGCTGACGGAAGAAAATATCCAGGCGGGACTGCGTGAAGTCCGTCTTGCTTTGCTGGAAGCAGATGTCAACTTCCGTGTGGTAAAAGACTTTGTTGAGAGTGTTCGCGAGAAATGCCTGGGGCAGGATGTCATCAAGGGAGTGAATCCCGCACAGCAGGTCGTTAAAATTGTGAATGATGAGCTGGTTGCCCTGCTTGGCGGCGAAACGACTGGTCTTGATCTGCGCGGGGGGCAGCCTGCTGTTATTATGATGGTAGGTTTGCAAGGCTCTGGTAAGACAACCTCTTCCGGCAAGCTCGCCAATCTGCTTCGCAAGCAGAAGATGCGCCCCTATCTTGTGCCTGCCGACGTGTATCGTCCGGCGGCTATTGACCAGTTAACGGTTCTGGCGCGGCAGCTTGATGTGCCGTGTTATCCGTCCTCAACAGAAATGAATCCTGTGGATATCGCCAAAGAGGCTGTGGTCAAGGCCAGAGAAGAGCAGGCGACAGTGGTGCTGCTGGATACGGCTGGTCGCCTTCATGTGGATGAAACACTCATGCAGGAGCTTGTGGCGATTAAAGAGGCGATACAGCCGCAAGAAATCCTTTTTGTTGCTGATGCCATGACAGGGCAGGATGCGGTAACGGTTGCCGAGGCTTTTAATGAGCGTCTGGGTATCACGGGCGTTGTGCTGACAAAGATGGATGGCGATGCCAGAGGTGGCGCGGCCCTGTCTATCAAGTCAGTGACAGGAGCCTCGGTCAAGTTTGTGGGTATGGGCGAAAAGCTTTCAGAAATGGAGGTTTTTCATCCTGACCGTATCGCTGGGCGTATTTTGGGTATGGGTGATGTACTGACGCTTATTGAAAAAGCGCAGGATTCCATGGAGGCTGAGGAAGCAGAAGCCCTTGCCCGCAAGATGCAAAAAGCCAAATTTGACCTGGAAGATTTTCGTACGCAGATGCGCCGTGTACGTCAGATGGGCTCTTTTGACAGTATTCTCAAAATGATTCCCGGACTTGGGGCGCTGCGTGAAAAACTGGCTGAAGCTAAAGATGCTGTTCCAGAAAAAGAAATGGCACGCACTGAAGCCATTATCAGCTCCATGACAATGGCAGAGCGGCGCAATCCTGATATTTTGAATGGCAGCCGGCGGGCACGTATTGCCAAAGGGGCTGGCGTTACGGTGCAGCAGGTCAATCAGCTCGTACGGCAGTTTGAGCAGATGCGCCAAATGATGAAAGGCGTTATGGGGGGGGGCAAAGGCGGCGGACGTATGCCGCGTATGCCTAAAGGAATGCCTCCCATGCGCGGTATGCCTGGAGGTATGCCGGGTATGGGCGGTTTGCCCACGGGGGGCTTCCCTGGTTTGGGAGGTGGGTTCCCAGGCGGCATGCCGGGGCTACCTTCTCCTGGCGGTTCATCGGCAACAAAGAAAAAGAAAAAAGAGCGAGATAAAAAGAAAAGAAAGAAATAAGGCACAGGCAATAGAGGCCTTCGTGTGGCGTGTGCTATTTTTGTGAGCGCAACGTGGTTCCTTTTCTTTTTTGCCCTCTTGTGGCTAAGGCGGATTTTTTCGCTGGCAATTTGAGTGGACTTGATGTATTGACACGCGACGTGTACGTCGTTAAACAACATCTTTTCACCGACAGAAAGGCTTTGAAATGTCGCCTGCGCGTTGTGAGTGTCGGTATTCGTTGCAGATGGCATGCTGAAATACTTAATTTGGGAGTGTTATTACATGGCTGTTAAGCTTAAATTGACTCGTATGGGCAGCAAAAAATGTCCTTTTTATCGTGTTGTTGCTGCTACTGATGAAACCCGCCGTGATGGTCGTCCGCTGGAATTTCTTGGTTACTACAATCCTATGCGTGATCCTGCTGAAGTAAAGCTTGATGCGGAAAAAGTGAAAGCATGGCTGGCTCGTGGTGCAGAACCTACGGATACTGTGCGTGCTCTTTTGAAAAAGCATCTTGGCTGAGTCTTGTGCGGATCGCATGAGTATGAAAGAACTTATTGAATATGTTGCCAAATCCTTGGTTGACAACCCTGAACAGGTTGTGGTGACTGAGGTAGAGAGCGAGCAAAGTACTGTCTTGGAATTGCGAGTCGCCAAGGAGGATATTGGTAAGGTGATTGGACGTCAGGGACGTACCGCACGTGCTATCCGTATCTTGCTTGGCGCAGCTTCTGCCAAGGCACAAAAGCGCATTCTGCTGGAAATACAGGAGTAGTTCTGGCAGCTTGCCGCATTTTTTGCTGGACGCGATCGTGTGGGACAGAAAACTGATGTTTTGGTGTCAGGGAGAGGGGAGCCTTTCCCTTTCCTCGTTTTAATAGCTAAGCTCTCGTGATATACGCTACTATGGCTGAAGAATATATTCTTATGGGCATTTTGACACGCCCGCATGGTATTAAAGGCGAAATGTGCGTTGACTGGTACGCGGAGATGCCCTTGCGTCCCAATGCGTATTCCTTCTATCTTCAGTCTGCTCAGGAAGCGCCCCGTCCGGTGCGTATTCTTTCTGCCCGTCAGCATAAAGAGCGCCCGCTTGTCCTGCTTGAGGGAGTGCCTTCGCGCACAGAGGCGGAGCTTTTACGTGGTTTGAAAATTCTTGTGCGTAAGCAGGAAATGCCAGATCTGGATGAAGGCGAAGCCTACCTGCACGACTTGCTTGGATGCCGTATCCTGCTTGAAGATGGTACCTATCTGGGAATTTTGGAGTATGTGGAATTCCCCGCAGGGCAGGAAATATGGACAATACGTACACCAGATGATCGTGAGATTCTTTTTCCTGCGGTAGAAGAGTTCATTCATTCTTTTGATGAGGATACCGCAGAGGTGCGCATTTGCCCACCACCAGGCCTGCTGGATGTCTATCTGGATGAAAAAGAATAGCATGTGCTGTACGAAAGTAGGGGACTGGAACATGTCAGACAGGCGTCCGGTCCTTTTTTCTGTGGTGCATGTCTGGTGTGAGAGCGTATGTGAAGCAAGCGGGAGAAGCAGGCAGACTGTTGGGGCGGCGTGAGGAAAGAGTTGAGCTAGGGGCAGAAATGTAAAAAGGACCTGCGTTTTGATGCGCAAGTCCATTGGTTCTGGTGGAGAAGAGGGGATTTGAACCCCCGACCCCCGCCTTGCGAAGGCGATGCTCTCCCAGCTGAGCCACTTCCCCGTAAGTGCTGTGGAAACATTTGTTTCAATGCAGCGACAGCTAGCAATCTCTATCCAAAAGCCAGAAGAGCGTCAAGCTCTTTCCTTTTTGTTCTTGTGTTCACGCTTGTGCTCTGCTTGTCTTGAGCATTATGGGATCAGTGCATTTCTGCTCAGGAAAAGGAAGCCTTTGAGACTTGGCGGCGGGAGCTTTTTGCTGTATGCTGCTGCGTTTGGTAAACATATGAAAGAATATCGTGATCATTATTTTCTTAAAGCCAAACGGGAAAACTATCCTGCGCGCTCTGTGTATAAACTTAAAGAGCTGGACGGGAAATTTCGCCTGTTTCGCAAGGGTATGAAAG
>CAMTOM010000232.1 GCA_947074125.1 uncultured Desulfovibrionaceae bacterium | reverse complement strand
ACAATACAGAGGCCTTTACGGACTTTTAGAGCTTGGATTTACAGGCCTTCTCAAACTCTATGAACGCTCCTTGCGCGTTACCCTGCACCACAGAAGACTTACCCTTCTCTTTTCATTTCTCCTCCTCGCAGGTACCGTCTGGCTCGCCCTGGAAATGCCCAAAGGTTTCCTTCCTACAGAGGATGAAGGCTTTATGATAGCCACCACAGAAGCGGAACAGGGTATTTCCTTCGATAATATGATCACTGTACAGCAACAGCTCATGCCCATCTTGAAGGAACACCCCCACATCGCGCATTTCAATTCCATTGTTGGTATTGTTGGTCAAAATCAGAGTCTCAGCAATGGCACGTTACTGCTACGCCTTAAGCCCCATAGTGAACGTCCCCCTATCACAAGCGTCGCGCAACAGTTGCGTGCAGACCTCAATAAACATACTGATCTGCGTGTCTTTTTGCGCATTCCACCTGCTATCAATATCGGTGGGCGCTCCTCCAAAGCCCTGTACCAATATACTCTCAGCAGCCCTGATACCGAAACACTCTATGCTGCCGCTGAAGCCGTGGAAGAAGCACTCAAAAAAGACAGCCGCTTTCAGGATGTGAACAGTGACCTTCAGCTCAAAAACCCGGAGCTGCGCGTGGATATTGATCGAGAACGCGCATCCTCATTGGGAGTATCAGCCAGACAGATTGAAGAGGCTCTCCAGTCCGCATATGGCTCACGCGAAATTTCCACCATCTATACCGCATCCAATGACTACAAGGTGTTTATTGAGCTAGAGAAGGCTTTTCAAAGAGACGCCTCGGCTCTTGACCGCCTGTACGTACGTTCGCAGCAGGGACACCTTGTTCCCTTAAACTCTCTCGCGCATGTCCGTACAGATGTTGGCCCCATTGCCGTCAATCACGCAGGACAGTTCCCTGCGGTTACCATTTCCTATAACCTGCGCCCAGGCATTTCTTTGGGACAGGGTCTGGGAGCGCTTGAGAGTCTCGCCCGCCCCCTCTTGCCAGATGGCGTTACCGGACAGGCTCAGGGAACGGCACAGGCATTCCAGTCTTCCCTGCAAGGAATGGGATGGCTTCTTTTGCTGGCACTGGTTGTTATCTACCTGGTTTTGGGCGTGCTGTACGAAAGCTTTATTCACCCCATCACCATTCTTTCCGGTCTATCGTCAACAGGGTTCGGGGAGCTGCTCACACTCTACCTGGCAGGGCTTGAGCTGAATCTGTATGCTTTTGTAGGGCTGATTATGCTTATGGGCATTGTCAAAAAAAATGCCATTATGATGCTGGATTTTGCTCTGGAAGCGCAACGCCATGACAGCACACTCTCGCCACTCGATGCGATAACGCAAGGCTGTCTTATCCGTTTTCGCCCCATTATGATGACAACCATGGCCGCTCTTATGGGAGCGCTGCCACTCGCCATTGGTGTCGGGATTGGCGCTGATGCCCGCCGCCCGCTGGGCATGGCGGTGGTGGGAGGACTTTGCTTTTCACAAATCGTCACTCTCTACATCACGCCAGTTTACTATTATTATATGGAAAAATTCGCTTCACACACCAGAGGTCGCTGGCAGAAAAAATTGACAAAAGCAGAAATACGGGAAGCATAGCACCGCGTGTACTTCATGCTGCAAATGCCTCTACGCATCTCAACGATCAAAATAACCGCTGATGCTCGCCATAGGCACCACTGCACCCAATTCCGGCACGTCGGCAACTGTTGTAAGCTCTTCACGCAAGCATCGTACAAACTCCTCTGGCAGCGTCCCGTCCTTTTCGGCACACTGGAGATGCAACTCAATACGATTTTTTTCCACGAGACGTATACGAAAGTCCGGCACCCTGTCAGCACCATAGTGCTTTTGTAACAGCACAAGAACTTTTTCTTCCGCCGCCGCAAGCCCTTGTAATAAAGACTCTTGTGGCGAAACCCCATAGGGAAGACGAGTCAATAAACAGGGGCGTGCTCCCTGATCAGGCTTTTCCATCCCCAACTGCGCAGCGAGCAAACGGATATCCTGTTTGACAAGACCAACCTCAGCCAACGGTGAACGTATGCCAAGCTCACGCAATGCCCGAACACCTGGACGCTACTGCTGCGTGTCTGAAGCCTGTGTCCCGTCACACAAAACAAACCCCTCTGCCTGACGCAACAATTGCGAAAACAGCGCATGCTTGCAGGAATAACACCTGTCACGCGCCCCCATCGCAACCGAGGGCAGCGACAGGGGGTCTGACTGCGCCAAACGCAAGGAAAAATTTCTTTGCTGTGCCCCCTGAAGAGCGTATGCCGTATCCGCAGGCGCAACATGAACGCCCTTTGCGAGAAGCAATACAGGCTGCAATCCAACAGACTGTCCAACAAAAGCAAGAAAACGGCTATCCAATCCACCAGAATACGCCAAAGCAAATATTCTGTTCACAGCAAGATTGTGTAAACATTGTTTCAGATTCTCATAGTATTGCAGTAGCATACATATCCTCATTTTCTTACAGTCAGTATCACAAGATATAAAGGCAACACTGCATTTTAATACCTTTTCAGTACTTCCATACAGAGCAACAACCCACTTGCCAAAGTGAGGCATTTTAACTATACTTGTGCGGAAATTTTTACGGGAGAAAGAAGCATGTCCCAATGTCAACTGGTCACAGGCGGAGCCGGATTCATAGGTTCCTGTTATGTTTTGCAGGCTCGCAAAGCCGGCATCAAAGTCATCAACCTCGACAAGCTCACCTACTCCGGCAATACAGAAAATCTGCTTTCCCTCAGAGGCGACAGCAATCACGTTTTCGTGCGCGGCGATATAGGCAATGAAGAGCTGGTCAGCCACCTTCTGGAAGTACATCGCCCTGATGCTGTGGTCAACTTCGCTGCCGAAAGTCATGTTGACCGCTCCATTCACGATCCTGATGCTTTTGTGCGCACCAATGTGCTTGGTACATGTACCCTGCTGCGCAGCACACTCGCCTACTGGAAAAAGCTCTATGGCAAAAGCCAGGACGCCTTCCGTTTCCTTCATGTCTCTACCGATGAAGTTTTCGGCACACTCAAGGCAGATGACCCCGCTTTTACCGAAACGACTCCTTACGCGCCAAACAGCCCCTATTCCGCTTCCAAGGCGGCAAGTGACCATCTGGCACGCGCTTTTCATGAAACCTACGGTATGCCTATCCTGATTACAAACTGCTCCAATAATTACGGGCCACGCCAATTTCCGGAAAAACTTATCCCATTGGTCATCTGTAACGCTCTTGATCGCAAGCCCCTGCCCATCTATGGTGCAGGAGACAATATTCGCGACTGGCTCCATGTTGAAGACCACTGTGAAGCTATCGCTCTCGTATTGAAAGAGGGACTCCTTGGCTCTTCGTATAATATTGGGGGTAATGCTGAACACACCAATATGGATGTTGTCACCAACGTCTGTGCTATTCTGGATTCTTTACGTCCTCACGCAGATGGCCCCTATGCCGACCTCATCACCCATGTCACAGACCGCCCAGGACACGACTGGCACTATGCCATGGATTGCAACCACATTAAAAAAGAACTCCACTGGAAACCCAGATATACCTTTGAAAAAGGCCTGCGAGAAACTGTTCTCTGGTATCTGGACAATCCCGAATGGGC